>NZ_CAJMXG010000590.1:0-1006 GCF_905219725.1 Oscillibacter sp. CU971 | reverse complement strand
GCCCCGCATCATCCGTCCAGCCCCTTCCAGGTAGCGGTTGATTGCGTCAAAAAACAGTTTGCCGATGCCCTTCTCCTATCATTTCGGGGAATTAAATCAGCGTTTCCTTAAGGATTTTACAAAAATCATGGCGGCGTATCTGCCGCAAAAAAGGAATGAACATCTGCCGGTCCTCTGGTGATTGCGAAGAACGGTATCCTCTCCTATAGTGTTCAAAAGCTCAAATTACCTATTGACATTATAGGTTATTTGGAATAATATATAATTACCAACAAACATACCAGGTTATTTAACGGAGGATTTCTATGATGATTTACGCGGATAACGCGGCCACGACGAAGATGAGCCGGACCGCTGTGGACGCTATGCTGCCCTATATGGACGAGCTTTACGGCAACCCCTCTAGCCTCTACGCCTTCGGCCAGGAGGCCAAGGAGGCTCTGGAGGACGCCCGGGGACGTATCGCCGCCTGTCTTGTCTGCGAACCAAGGGAGCTCACCTTCACCTCCGGCGGCAGCGAGGCGGACAACCAGGCCATCCGTTCCGCCGCCGTCCTGGGGGCCCGGAAGGGCAAGCGCCACATCGTCTCCACCGCCTTTGAGCACCACGCGGTGCTCCACACCCTGAAAAGGCTGGAGGGCGAAGGCTTTGCCGTCACCCTGCTGGACGTCCACGAAAACGGCCTGGTGACGCCGGAGCAGGTCCGGGAGGCCATCCGGCCCGACACCTGCCTGGTGACCGTCATGTACGCCAACAACGAGATCGGAACCGTCCAGCCCATATCGGAGATCGGCGCGGCCTGCCGGGAGGCGGGGGTCTTGTTCCACACCGACGCGGTCCAGGCGGCGGGGCACCTGCCCATTGACGTCCGGGCTCAGAACATCGACCTTCTCTCCCTCTCTGCCCACAAGTTCCACGGGCCCAAGGGCGCCGGCGCGCTGTACGCCCGCCGGGGCGCGGCCCTGACGAACCTCATTGAGGGCGGGGCCCAGGAGCGGGGCAGGCG
>NZ_CAJMXG010000589.1:0-1013 GCF_905219725.1 Oscillibacter sp. CU971 | reverse complement strand
CAGGACGGCAGAGGGTACAGTTCCATCCACTCCATTCGGGGCGTTGTCCGACCCGCGTTTCAGATGGCCGTGGACGATGATTTGATACGCAAAAATCCGTTTGAGTTTCAGCTTGCCACCGTCGTTGTTAACGACAGTGTGACAAGGGAAGCGATTACAAGAAAACAGGAACGGGCATTTCTGGAATTTGTAAAGGGTGACAAGCACTTTTCCCGGTACTATGACGGCATCTATATTCTGTTCAAGACGGGACTTCGTATCTCGGAGTTTGTAGGCCTGACGCTGGCTGACCTGGATATGAAGAACCGAAAAATCAGTGTCAACCACCAGCTTCAGCGGAAGCGGAACATGGAGTATATCATCGAGGACACGAAAACCTCCAGCGGAACGCGGGAAATCCCTATGACGGACGATGTGTACCAGTGCTTCCAGCGCATTATCGCCAACAGGCCGAAGCCCAAGACCGAGCCGATGATCGGCGGCAGGTGCGGCTTTCTATATTTGGATAAGGACGGCAAGCCAATGGTGGCACTTCACTGGGAGCATTACTTCAAGCACATCTGCCAGAAGTACAACAGTATCTACAAGGTGCAGATGCCCAAAGTCACCCCTCACGTTTGCAGGCACACATTCTGTTCCAACATGGCAAAGAGCGGTATGAACCCCAAGACGCTGCAATACCTCATGGGACACTCGGATATTAGCGTTACGCTGAACACCTATACCCACCTGGGCTTTGAGGATGCGCAGGCAGAGCTGAAACGGGTTGCCAGCGGCGAGTAGTAAAACGGGAGAACCCCCCTTGATTTACTACCTTTCCTACTACTTTCTGGGTCAAAGCTGTGCTATTTTATGCCGGGATATGCCAAGAGAATGAGCGGAAGAAAATGCCGCAAAACACCTGCAAGGCCCGGAATATCAATACTTTCAAGAGGTTTCAGGATATGACAAGAATTTTATTCGTCTGCCACGGGAATATATGTCGAAGCCCGATGGCCGAGTTTATCATAAAG
>NZ_CAJMXG010000588.1:0-1014 GCF_905219725.1 Oscillibacter sp. CU971 | reverse complement strand
CTATAGCAATCCAATAAAATAACAGTGCATTGACTTGAGGTGTAGAATGTTATCAGAAGGTGATAGCTATGTTACACAATGAGGCGCGAAGGCTACTGGTACAGGCATACGAACAGACCCACGATGCGCAAACAGTGGCAAAGTGTTTCCAGGTGAGTATCAGTACAGTGTATCGTTTGAGCGGACAAATGAAGAAAACTGGCAGTGTAGATCTTCAAACCAGTCAGCGAGGAAGAAAACCAGCGCTGACAGAAGAAGATTTGCAGGACATTGATCAGCTAATCATAGCCCAGCCGGATATCACGATCGACGAAATCATCGAAAAACAGGGACTGTCTATCAGTAACGAAACGGTGCGAAAGGCCGTGATTGGGCTGGGTTATGTTTACAAGAAGAAGTCCTTTTACGCGGCAGAGCGGGAGCGTGTTCGATGTTGTGGCCGCGAGAGAAGCCTGGAAGGAAATGATCACGCAATGCGAAGCGGACAAACTGGTATTTCTGGATGAAAGCGGCGTAAACACGGACTTGAGCCGCCGCTATGGGCGGGCCATTGGTGGGGAGCGGTCAGTAGACAAGACTCCTTTGAATACACCTGCCAATACCACGATTCTTTCCTCTGTAAGACGCAACGGTGAGACTGCCTATACGATTTACAGCGGTGGAACGACCCGCGAAAAATTTCTGGACTATCTCAAGAACACGCTCATTCCCACGCTGCACGAAGGGGATATTGTCATCATGGNTAATATGCGCACGCATCATGTCAAAGAGGTCCAGACGCTTTTGCAGGGGGCCGACATGAAATTACTGTACTTGCCAGCATACAGCCCTGATTTGAATCCAATCGAAAATATGTGGTCAAAAATCAAGGCGATTCTTCGCAAGCTGAAAATCAGATTATTACCTCAGCTTCCGCATGGTATTGCTGAGGCTTTCTCGCTGATCCGCCCTTCCGACTGCGCTGGTTGGTTTTCTGCCGCTGGTATTCCTTGATAATTTCTTGGATTGCTATAA
>NZ_CAJMXG010000587.1:0-1017 GCF_905219725.1 Oscillibacter sp. CU971 | reverse complement strand
ATTGCGTCAAAAAACAGCTTGCCGGTGCCCTTCTCCTCCAACAGATGCCGAAAGTGCAGCAGGGTCGTGGCGTCCGGAACATCCTGCTGCTATCATTTCAGGGGATTAAATCAGCGTTTCCTCAATTTGACTGGAAGGGTATTTCTTATTGTTGCTATGGAGCTGTATGTCCTGCCCCAGGCCAGAAATCGCGTATGGTAATTGCACAGGCAGGCTNCGCAGAGTTCTTGCTCAAACAGGAATGTGGTGCGATACTGCCAATGAGGTTCTTGAGTATATGGTTGGCGATGATCGCCTACGGGATGTGATTACTCAGGTTACCGTAACCGAACGCACGATTTGACTGGCATAACCAAGCCGCAGACAGAGACAAACGGCTCACCGAGAGATATTCCGTTCGGTGAGCCGTTCGTTNTGTTAGCTTNCGTTCAGCCGCTCCTTTTCCACGGCGATCTCCGCCTTCATCTGGAGAATCATCTCCGATAACAGCCGCTCACATTCCTCTCTGGTCTTGGCGTAGATATTGCGGGGACGCTTTTTGCCGTCAGGCCAGACTGGGGAGTGGCGGCCCTCCCACAGGTGGCCATTGATCTNTGTGACGCATCCGGTNCCTGGCTTGCGACGTTTACCCTTGTAAGGCTGGAAGGTGCTGGGAGCGGGCTTTCGTGGCACTGGCTGATTCTCTATTTGTGCCTCAGATTTGACGCCGCCCTGGTCAATCTTCATTGCCGCTGTACGGCGCATCTCATCGGTGACACGGGCGTAGATGTTCAGCGTGGTGCTGCTGGACACATGCCCGATTACCGTGGAGAGGGTCTTGACATCCATTCCATGCTCCAGGGACATGGTGGCGAACAGGTGGCGGAGGCCGTGGAAGCGGATATGCTTGCACCCGGCTCTCTCCAGAATGGTGGTCAGGTGTTTGCGGACGGAGGCGGGGTCTAAGAAGCTGTACCAATAGGCTAAAACCGCTTGAGTAAAGTGCTGAAAGCAGCAATGGTGCAAACAGCTTGTGCA
>NZ_CAJMXG010000586.1:0-1018 GCF_905219725.1 Oscillibacter sp. CU971 | reverse complement strand
ATGTTCAAACTCTACGCTCATTTGTACCCTACCTCCCGCCTTGTATGCGTGTAATGTCCATCGAGATTGGATGGATTATAACAATTCCTCTTTTTAATTTCCGTGCATAATTCACAGTAGCCCCTGTTCCGCTCCGCCGCACTCCGTTGAAAACGGCCAGCAGCAGACCAGCGGCCTCCACAAGCTGGTGATTCCGGTCAATCATGCACCCATCGTAGTATTCCCGGCTCACATAAGTCACAGAATTAGCCCGCTTCAAGATAGAATGATACCGCTCCCGCGCTGAATCGCTCCACTTGTCCGCCTGCCCTTCATGGGGCAGAATACAATGGAGTTTCAGCGCGGGATTTTTTTCGCGCATAGCCAGGACAATCTCCGCCGCCCAGCAGTCCACGCCGTCCGCGCCTCCTGTAAAAAAACCTGTCACTCCGGTCTCGGCCAGTGCCGCGATTTGTTCTGCCAGCGTTGCTTTTAGTGCCGCGCACCGGGGGTCCGTTTCGTCATACTTCCATGGGAAACTTTTGGGCCGGTGCCCGGTAAAGGCACAGGAATTTTCAAACATAGTCATAGGCTCCCCTGGCTCCCGGCCAAACCTGAAAGCGGGCTGACTTCCCGCTCTTTTAGTTCAAAAATAAATTCAATGGCATAGTCACACCGTAATATAATGTTACTCGCTTTGAGGAAGTTTATCGGTACTCCATAGCTCTTAAACTGACGGTCAATTTTCAATCTTTGGAGGACTCGCTGATATATTTCAGACCGATGCTTTTTGACTTCATCTTTCAGAGCCTCCCAAGAATCAAACCGATAGCGGGGGAGTCCCACGATCATGCGGATATAATCAAATGTACTTTCATCCGNGTTCTCTGGAGCACGTTCATATGTGGGTGGAGATATGTGCTGTACAAATTGGTCGATGGAAGATGGTTACCGTGGCACTCTATACACAATCTCTGTTTTTAGAAAAACTTCAATGCAATCATCCAGTGTTATCCCAACTTCAAATTGGGAAACCGCT
>NZ_CAJMXG010000585.1:0-1019 GCF_905219725.1 Oscillibacter sp. CU971 | reverse complement strand
TTTGCTCGCCGCTGTAAACAGCGGCAACCGCAAAACATGGCACATATTACTTCCGACCTTTCAGTTCGGAAGTAATAGTATGCGTTAGAAAGGGGCTGACGCTTATGCCGAACATTAAACCGATTTCCGATCTGCGCAACCACAGCGAAGTACTGCACGATGTAGCCGCGGGTGCGCCCGTCTTTCTCACTAGAGTCTGTTTTAAAACTTAGATATTGTGTGTAAAGTGCTAAAATGGCAAAATAAAGCACATGAAAAGACATGAAATAAGCGAGAAACAATGGAATAGGATCAAGGATAAGTTTCCGCCCGAAAAAAAGCCACAAGGAGGACGGCCGGGAAAAAGCAACCGGGAAATGCTTAACGCAATTCTGTATTGGCTGAATACCGGAATACCATGGCGGGATCTGCCGGAGCGGTTCGGGCCATGGCAAAGTGTATACAGCCGGTTCCGCGCCTGGACAAAAGCAGGAGTGTGGGAAGATATCCTCACAGCCCTGCTTGAGCAAGAATTGGTGGACAAAACAACGCTGATGCTGGACAGCACCTCGATCAAAGTCCATCAGCATGCCGGCGGGGTCAAAAAAGGGGATATCACGAGGAAACCGGACGGAGCAGGGGAGGCTTGACCACGAAAGTCCATGCGGTAACGGATGGACTTGGAAATCCATTGCGCTTTTTGCTCTCCAGTGGGAACCGAAACGATATCTGTATACGCGAGTCAAGATCAATTAGTGACATTTTATATTTATTAATATATGGATAAAATACAACTGCTTCAATTAGATCTTCCCACATGGGTTTTATCATAGTTGGGACATTTTCCCAAGAATCTATAACCTTTATCAGATGATTTCTCCCCACTGTCTGCGTATTGGCATCGTTTGAATTTATCGCATTAGAGACAGCCTGAAACAAACCGAACTGATTTGAGGGCTCTAACGCCGATTGAGATAAAAACCATGCTGCGGATGTATCTGCTGCAATGCTGGTTCAGCTTATCCGATGAAGGAGTAGAG
>NZ_CAJMXG010000584.1:0-1020 GCF_905219725.1 Oscillibacter sp. CU971 | reverse complement strand
AAGGAGCAGGAGCAGCACTATGACGCCAAGCTGAACGAGGCGTTCTGCCGGGCAAAGTCTCTGGTTCTGCAATACGCCCTGTGCAATCCCTGGGACTTCTTCTTTACTGGTACTCTGGATAGAACCAAATTCAACCGTTACGATCTGGACGAGTATCAGCAAAAGCTCTCCCAGTTCATCAGGGACAAACGCAAAGCCTACGGCACGCAGGTGCAGTATCTCCTTATCCCGGAGCACCATGAGGACGGCGCGTGGCACGTCCACGGCCTCCTCTCCGGGCTTCCGGACGGGGTCCTCCGGCGGTTCCGCCGCCCGGAGCCCTGGAAGCTGGTCAACAGCAATTACATGAACTGGCCGGACTATCAACAAAAATTCGGCTTCTGCTCCCTGGGCCCTGTCAAGCACCCTGTGGCAACATCTTTCTACATAACCAAGTATGTCAGCAAGGAATTGTCCCTCCGGGGCAAGGACGTGGGGAAGCACCTGTATTTCCATTCCCGGCCACTCAAAAAAGCGGAACATGCTTCAAACGTCTACTTCTACAATCCCGGCCTGGATGCCGTATGCGTCCATGNCCATGATTTTTGCAANACCGGCNTGGTCCAGGACGCAAGCTGGATGTTCCCATACCAGTGGGACGGCGTGGAAGCGATAAATGAAACTCCGCTGGACCCTCCAAAGCCCCTGGAGCCGGAAACGGACTTCCGGCCCTCGGAAATAGACCCATTCTGCGAACAGCTAAGTATCTTTTGAAAATGCGTTTCCAAGGCCCCAGCGGAAGAAAGCCCGGCACGCTGGAAGGTGCCGGACTTAGGTGGCNTATCTGTGCGCCGATTTTGCTGATGCTATTCTCATGCCGATCATGATGATAAGCAAAGCACCGCCCGGTGTTGACGCAAGCGGCAAGCTCCGCTTTAAAAGCGATAACTGGCCCATGGCCCGGTCCGCTCTGGATTTGGTGATTTCAGAGGCTCCTGTCCCAAATTTCCCAGATGAATGTCCCCGCCTCGAAATCTGGCC
>NZ_CAJMXG010000583.1:0-1020 GCF_905219725.1 Oscillibacter sp. CU971 | reverse complement strand
GAACAAGGGGCAGCACCCAAGTTTACAGATTTTCTTTGAGCTTATGCTCCGCTACAATATATCCGTAGACCAGTTCCTTTTGGAAACGCCGCCGGAGAAGAACACGCAGCGGCGGCAGCTTGACGCGCTCCTTGACGGTATGAGCGATACAGGCATACGGATTGTGACCGCAACGGCAAAAGAGATAGCGGAAGTCGAAACAGAGGGCAGATAAGATGTGTCCGTCAAAACTGAACAGAGTATAGAGAGCGTTGTAATCTTTTTTTGAGATTGCAGCGTTTTTCTTTTGCGTAAGTTTGGCAAAATCGCTTTTTCTCCGTAGTAGGGGATAAGAGCCTAAAGGATAAAAACATTCGTAGCAAGCATAGGAAGCGGGTACCCACTTCCGTATTTTCCCCCTCCCGCGCTGCGGCGCGTCGGTTGAAAATGGCTTGTTGGGAAGTGTCCAAAACCCTCTAAAAAACGGAAAGGAGCGAATACATGGACGGACGGAAAAGGACGGTACAAATCAAATTCAGAGTGACGGAAGCGGAACGGGATTTAATACTGGAAAAAATGAAGCTCGTACCCACCCGGAACATGGCGGCATATCTGCGGAAGATTGCCATTGACGGGTATATCATTCAGATAGACCATAGCGACATTAAGGCAATGACCGCAGAGATACAGAAAATCGGCGTCAACGTCAACCAGATAGCACGCCGCGTAAACGCGACGGGGAACGCATACCAAGAGGACATAGAGGAAATAAAGGGGGTGCTTGCGGAGATATGGCGGTTACAAAGATTAAGCCTATTAAAAGCACTCTAAGCAAAGCCCTTGACTATATCGAAAACCCGGACAAGACAGACGGGAAAATGCTTGTGTCCTCTTTCGGCTGCTCCTATGAAACGGCAGATATTGAGTTTGAATATACATTGTCCCAAGCACTCCAAAAGGGGAACAATTTAGCCTTTCATCTGATACAGTCCTTTGAGCCGGGGGAAGTCGATTATCAGAAAGCCCATGAAATCGGAAAGC
>NZ_CAJMXG010000582.1:0-1023 GCF_905219725.1 Oscillibacter sp. CU971 | reverse complement strand
GTGTCGTTTACATCCTCCTTCTGTTCTGCACCCATCATCCGTGCTCCAACAAAGGGGGGATTGCCCATAATGTAGTCCAACTCATGCTTGGGGATCACGTCCGTCCACTCCGTCCGCAGGGCATTCCCTTCCACGATGTTGGCGTAGGATTTCAGCGGCAAGAAATCCAAGGTCATGTGTACTACATCCTCGGTTTCCTTCATCATCTGACTTTCTGCGATCCACAGCGCCGTCTTTGCCACGGTCACGGCAAAGTCGTTGATTTCAATACCGTAGAATTGGCTGATGGAGACTTGAATTGGATTGCCAATATCCAGCATGATTTGTCCCTTATGGAGCAAGGAAATTGTTTCATTTTCCAGCCGACGGAGGGAGATGTAAGTTTCCGTCAGAAAGTTCCCGGAGCCGCAGGCAGGGTCCAGGAATTTCAGCCCCGCCAGCTTCCGCTGAAAGGCTTCCAGCTTGGCCTTGCGGGTCCGCTCCACCGTAACGACTTCAATCTCCGCAAACTCGGCTTTCAGTCCATCCAGGAACAGCGGGTCAATCAGCTTGTGGATGTTCTCGATGGATGTGTAGTGCATCCCGCCGGAGCGCCGGGTTTCCGGGTTCAGTGTGCTTTCAAAGACAGCTCCGAAGATGGTAGGAGAAATATCGCTCCAATCAAAATCCTCGCTGGCGCGGCGGAGTATGAGGTCAATCACTTCATCCCCAAGTCTGGGTATCTCAATGTCCTCGTCTGCAAACAGGCCGCCGTTGACATAGGGGAACGCTGCCAAGTCGTCATCCAGGTACTTGTCCCGCTGGGGTATATCCTGATCCAGTACCCGGAACAGATTGATAAGCGCCCGCCGATCCTCAGAGCGGTGGTTCCCCAGGTAGTCATGGAACATACTCTTGTTGCCAAAAATCCCAGCGTCCTCAGCATACAAGCAGAACACCAGGCGGACGCACAGCTTATTCAGACTTTTCAGCGTTTCTGGGTCGCTGGGGTCTTTGTACTGCTTCAAGAGTGCATCATATAGT
>NZ_CAJMXG010000581.1:0-1030 GCF_905219725.1 Oscillibacter sp. CU971 | reverse complement strand
GGCCGGAAGGGGGACCGGGTGGCGAAGACCCCCAGCCGGGCGTTGCCCCCCAGCCGGGGCGGGCGGACGGTGGGGGACCACTCCGCCCGGACGGCCTGGTCGAACACCCACACCAGCCAGATGTGGGAAAAGCCCTCCAGCCCGCGGAGGGCGGCGGAGTTCCGGTACTCCGGTTCAAACACCACCCGGGCCTCCAGCGCCTCCACCAGGCCGCTCTGGCGGGGCACGCCGAACTTTCCGGCAAAGTCGCTGCGAATCCGGGCGATGGTTTTCATGGAAAATTCCTGGGGCATGGGGGACCTCCTTATATCTCCTGGTATTATAGTATAGTATACAGGAGGCGGGGAGAAAAGGGANGTCCTTATGTATGCCGGGNCGCCGAAGGGACCTGGAATCCTCCCGGCGGTCCGGCGGACGCTTAAAACGCCCGGTCGATAGCGTCTCCGGCGTCGTCCAGGGCGCCCCGGACCGACCGCCCGGCGTCGTCCACAGCGTCCCGGGCGCCGTCCATCAGGCCGTCCCCGGCGGTGCTTCCGCCATTGACGGAGCCGTTTTCCGCGGCGTTTCCGCCTCCGACGGCGCCGCCCTCATTGACAGAACCGNTTNCGGACTGGCTGGTGGAGCCGTCCACGCTGCCGGTGGTCTGGCCTCCGCCGCAGGCGGTCAGGCTGAACGCCAGCAGCAGGGACGCCAGCAGGAACATCAGAGTATTTTTCATGCCATACTCCTCCTTCGATCTTTCCGGCCCGGGACCCCGCCAGGCGGCGGGGTCCCGGGCTCTCCGTCAAAGAAGTTCACGGGCCGCCGGCCCTTGAGCCGCTTTGACGGCGCACGGAGCGGAGACGCCGCCCCGTGTTCACGATACCCAAACGCTATTGTCTCCCGTTCCCTCCGGGCAAACCGTGGGACTTTCCGGCGGGGGAGGGTTTTTTAGGGAAGCACTGATTAAAGCCGGTAAAAGCCAGGCAAACAGATAAAGGTAAAGGAAACGTCCAGTAAAGGGACCATATTGGGGGATGAATTCCTCGCT
>NZ_CAJMXG010000580.1:0-1037 GCF_905219725.1 Oscillibacter sp. CU971 | reverse complement strand
TCCTCGGACTTAATCGTTGCCAAGTCTTTCCACTCATGGAAGTGGTTCTCGCTGGCAAGGCATCTCAACTTTGGCAGAACCTTTGTGTTGATCCAGTCAAAGAACACATCCTGCTCCCTCTGGCTCCCATCCAGCCGCTCAAAGCTCTGGCGATCCGGCAGGAGGCATAACACCTTTCCGGGTAGGCCGCTCTGCCGTTCAAGGATGGCCCTCGCACCCCAGTACATCTTCGGGGTAAAATTCTCGGGGTAGTTTCCCCACTCATGACTCATGATCTTCCTCCTCGAATTGTTCCGAATCGACCACATTATCAGGATCAGCTTCTCCCTGGTCAGGTTCCTCCACCTCATCGATCACCGGAAGCAAAGACCGCATCACATCCCGCCGTGTCTGCACCGAAGTAGGTTTTGCGCTGCCAGCGGATACCGTGTGATTGTACTCCGGCGATATGGAGGGATGCCCACTAAAGAACTCGGTCAGGGTTCGGTTGATCTCGTCCTGGTTGACATCATATTGGACTGCCAGACAGCAGTAATAGGCACAACTGATAAAGTGCGTTCTGCCCTTGACGGTGCGGAGTACCTTGTTGTTGACATCAATCAGGCTCCTGGCGAACACCGAGTAGGCATCCAGCCCGGCGTTGATCGTGTCCAGCACTTCGCTGTCAACCTCAACCTTGCTGGCCCACTCCCGGAAGGGCTTGGTGGAGAAGTCGGGGGATTTCTCTGTGATAAGTTGGTAAAGCTGCATGGCGATCATTTCATTGGTGAACCGCTTCCTGCCAGCCTCCGAGACTACGAACTGAATTGCCTTGTGCTTGGCGAGCTGTTGGAAGATCGTCAGGCTAGGGACGTTGGCACGGGTCAGCTCGATTGCCGACAGAGGCTTGCCGTTGTTCAGCCTGCGGAAGAACTCTCTGACCTCCGTTTCCGTCATTCCCTCATAGTAGTAAATTGTGAGATTGTAGTCTTTGATTCGATCCCTGGCCCATTCCGGCAGCTGCGAGAAATATAGCCCACTGATATCATCCGCACCCC
>NZ_CAJMXG010000579.1:0-1038 GCF_905219725.1 Oscillibacter sp. CU971 | reverse complement strand
GGACTGGCGGCGGCAGCTCCGGCGGCGGTTCAACCCCCAAAACTTCTACTTAACGGCGGAGGGCCTGGCCTGTTTCTGGCCCATGTACGCCATCGCCCCGGCGTCGGAGGGGGTGCCGGTGTTTTTGCTTCCCTATGGGGAAGGGGTATCGCCGGAGCGGAAGGCGGGTCAGGGGTCCTGAGCGAAGGACCCCAGCTCGCTGGGGTCGATTTGATACTGCCAGTGGTCCAGGAATTTGCAAATCCGCTGGATGGCCTCTTTCTCGTCGTGGCTGCTTTGAATCATCCAGGCCACGCCATGGCAGACCAGCATGGTTTCTTTTGTGACAGGAGCTTGCGTGTCGCGGAAGAACTTCGGGCCCGCCATAAAAAACCTCCTAAATTCCATATATGGTCATTATAATACAACGGACTCCATATAATCAAGATAAAGTTGACTATATATGGAGATTGTATGAACCGCTCTACGCCTAAGGAACGGAATATAGGGAAGAAGGTCACGTTTTACCGGGAGCTTCTGGGTTTATCACAGAAGGACCTTGCCGCGAAGCTGCAAACCGTAAACTGTGACATGACCTCGGAAATGGTGTGGAAGGTAGAGCATGGACGGAGAAANCTTTCCATTTTCGAAATCGACAAGCTGACTGNGGTCCTCCATGTGGACTACAATGCCCTGTTTGCCCAGGATTGAGGGGACGGGCCATGGATAGCATGGAGNTTNCGGGGAAACGNNCCGCCNAGGGCGGCGGCCCCTACGGGGTGTTCTACCGATAGAAGGGCAATTCCCGGGGGAATGGCCTGACCAGGGGGTCAGGCCCCACAAAGAGAGATTTCCGGTCTACCGGAATGTTTTCATTATGGAAATGGTCTACCGATAGAAGGGTGGGCCCCACAATGTCCTATTGGGAGAAGGGCAGTCCCGGAAGGAATGGGCCATGGGTAACATGGAGGTTCCGGGAAAGCGGGCCGCCGAGCACCCGCAAGGGGTACGCCGCCGCCGTAAGCGGCAAAGCCGCTAACGGCGGGCGCAGGGCGGCGG
>NZ_CAJMXG010000578.1:0-1043 GCF_905219725.1 Oscillibacter sp. CU971 | reverse complement strand
CCCACAGCCACAGCTTGGCCTTTGCTTTCAGGTTGTCGGGGTAGATATACATTATAATATTATTCGCCTCCTATGGAAAAAGGCGGGAGATCATGTCTCCCACCTTTTGATGTATGATTATTCCTGCGCGCTTTCTATGCAGGAGATCGCCTCACCCAAGGAATCCATCGCGGAATCCATGTTTTCGATGGCTTCGCTTGCGCGCTCACCGCGTTCGGAACCCTGGAAGCTCTCAGGCATGCTCTCCAGATAGTCCTCTTCCTCGCCTTTGAGATTTTCCAGGGCGTCTTTGATTTCTTCGAGCTGAGCGGCGAGTGCGCTCAACTCCTTCCTCCGGTTGTTATTCATGATGATCCTCCTCAGCAGGCTTGTCCGCCTGAGTTTCCGCCTCCAACGCTTTCTGGATGCAGTTCAGGAAGAAGGCGTTCTGCTTGACGCCATTGCGCTTGAGGTACTCCTTGAACCGCTCGAACAGCTCCTCCGGCACCTGGAACGCGACCGTTCTCTGATTTCCTTTCATGGTGGGTTTCCCCTCCTCTTCGTAAAATTTTGTGATGAGCCAGGTCATGTACTGGCTTAGGTTCTGGCCGGACGCCTCCTGGCGTTGGCGGAGCTGTGTGTGGAGCTCAGCCGGAATGGGAGCGCAAAGATTTTTAATGGCGTCCATGTTCCGCCTCCTCCCCATCGGGCTGGAATTCCGGCGCGCTTTTCAGGCAGTCCAGAATCAGTTTCAGCAAAAATCCCTGTAGGGTGCATCCGCGCAGCGCGCACAGCATGCGGAGCCGCCTATAGTCGCCCGGCTCTATTCTGACCTGTAGATGTTTGAGCATTTTCGTGTCTCCTTTCCAACTTTGTAAAGCAAGTATATCCCCAAAGCCATGTAAAAGCTATTCACGATACCCAACGATTAATCTATGGAAAACGAAGCGAAAGCAACAGGAGGGCCATCCACTGCCGGGTGGCCCTCCTGTATACGCTTTAAGGAAACGCTGATTTAATCCCCCGAAATGATAGCAGATGTGATAAAATGATAAAATAAGGAA
>NZ_CAJMXG010000577.1:0-1046 GCF_905219725.1 Oscillibacter sp. CU971 | reverse complement strand
CCCGATGCCAATGACCGCCACGTCCCGCAGCTCCCACAGCCACAGCTTGGGCTTTGCTCTCAGGTTATCAGGGTAGATATAAATCACAATCACCTCCAATAAGTAAAGGCGGCATTGCCGCCCTTACTGGGTCACATAGCCTGTTCCGTTTCCTGTTCCGCCTCCGGCTCCGATTCCCCATTGGCTGTCTGTTCAGCCTCCTCCAGTGCCTGCCGGATGCAGTCCAGGAAGAAGGCGTTCTGCTTGACGCCCTTCCGCTTGAGGTAGTCCTTGAACTGATCGAACAGCTCGGTGGACACCTGGAAGGCTACAGTTCTCTGGTTCTCTTTCATGGTGGGTTTACCCTCCTGTTCATAAAATTTTGCAATGAGTTCGGTCATGTACTGACCCAGTGTCTGCCCGGACGCTTCCTGCCGCTCCCGCACCTTGGCGTGGAGGGACTCCGGAATCTGGGCGCACAGATTTTTTGTTTTCTCTGCCATATAGGGCTCTCCTTTCCTGGGCGGTATGGCAAGTATATCGGAAACGCCGGACAATAGCTATTCACACATACCAACAAAGAAGTTTTTGCAAGACGAAGCAAAACTGACAATGCTATTTTACAGGAGTGACCGCCATGGCGATGCCCCGCATAATGTACTCTACACAAGGAATTGCGACCGAATTCCCGAGTGCTTTATAGCGTGAGGAGTCGGAGGCCCCCGGCAGGTCTGTCCAAAAATCGGGAAACCCCTGGAGCCTTTCGCATTCCAGCGGCGTCAGCCTCCTGATAAGCAATGGCCTTTCGTCCCCTGTATTTTGTAAGACAAGATCGGTGGCGTCCTTATGCTGACGGGCACTTTCGGTAGACGCTACGTTGTCATCCCGAAACACATCCACTCGCTGGCGGGAAAAGACGGCGTGGTGATCCGTGGCGGTCAGCGTATAGGCGATCCCCTCCTGGCAGCCCAGACCGTTGCCGCCGTTCTGAGAAGCTGTACCAATAGAGGGAAAAGTAGTATAATGAGGGAATGATACAGAAAAATGAGCGACGCAGCTATGCGAGC
>NZ_CAJMXG010000576.1:0-1046 GCF_905219725.1 Oscillibacter sp. CU971 | reverse complement strand
TTCCGTACCAGCAGGAGGAGACCCTGCTGGTGGAGGCGGCTGGCCGTCCGGGGGCCGTGGGCCGGAAGATGACGGAGCTGCTGATGCGGGACAGGTGCAATATCGACTACGCGGCGTACTGTAACGCCTGCAAGAGAGCCATCGATATCAACGATCCGGAGAAGGTCCTGTCCATGATGGTGAGGGCACAGGCCAGCGTGCCGCAGCTGGAGCCGTCCTTCTTTGGCGAAATGGCCTCCTACGCCCACTCAGACCATCGCTTCATTGCTAAGGAGATCATCAAGCGGTGCGGCGAGGAGCAGATTGCCGCCGCGCCGTCTTTCCTTCTGGAGCAGTTTGCTATGGACAAAGACTTTCGCACGTTATCTGCGCTGGTGCAAAAAGGGATCTCCGGAGGAGGCAGTTCAGCAAGGACACTCCATATGCTGACCTATGAGGGCCGTGANAGCTGGATTGNNGNANAACTNCTGGAAAAGCGGATGTGGGTGGACGCCAACGACTACAGTGCGCTCCATGCCTGTGTCCAAAACGACGCGNTGGAGNTGTGCANGCNGCTGCTGGANGGNGGCATGGANTTCGACCAGTACCGCCAGTGGGCACAGACACGGCCCTGCGCCGGCCATGAGGAAACGCTCCAGGCACTGGCGGACCACTGGTCTGAGATGCAGGCAGAGGTGGAGCAGGAGCCCGCCCAGGAGAACGGAGGGATGACCCTTGGCTAATCCGGCTCTGATAGCAAAGGCCGCCGCCATCATCCTGACCGATGAAAAGGCGCAAAAAGCGGTGGGCTGGACGCTGGTGGCGATTCTCTCCCCCCTCATCCTGCTCATCGCCTTTTTATGCTCTCTGGGCTNCGGCGCCACCGAGAACAACATCACCGCTGTGGAACTGTGTTTTTACGATACCATCGGCATTCCAGCGGAAACCCCGGAGGAGTACCGGCTGTGCATCGAGGCCATGCGCGCCAGCTTCGCTCAGCTGGATATTGCCATTGCTGCCATCAACGAGAATACAGAGGAAGAAACAAGCCTTGACGATATCCGCGT
>NZ_CAJMXG010000575.1:0-1049 GCF_905219725.1 Oscillibacter sp. CU971 | reverse complement strand
GATCCAGAGTCTGGCAAGCGAATCATCAAGAATGTTCTGGGCCGAACCCAGGCAGAGGTCAAAGAGAAATTGAAAGTAGCTATTGCTGAGGGCCAGCGCTTAGATATCTCCAAAACTGGAAATTATACGGTAGCATCGTGGGTGCGAACGTGGTACGAGGTTTACGCAGAGCCCCGCATCCGCCCCAACACACGGGAATATTATACAAACTACATTGAGAACCACATCGTTCCGGGCATCGGCAAAATCATGCTGGACAAGCTGACGACCATTCAAATCCAACGGTTCTACAACAACCTCCAGAAGAATGGCCGGGTTCAACGTAAGGGATATCCTGAACTGAAGGATAAAAGCCTTAGTCCTCGGGTGGTTCGTGGAGTCCATACGCTGCTGAGCAATTGCCTGGATCAGGCGGTGGCAGAAAGGTTGATTCTTATGAATCCGGCTCAGGGCTGCAAACTGCCGAAGCTGGAGAAAAAGGAGATGCGCATCTTGCCGCAGGAGAAGATTGGAATGTACTTGGCGGAGGCGGAACGCCGGGGCCTTCTGGCCGCATTCTATCTGGAACTGACCACCGGCCTGAGAAGGGGAGAACTGCTGGCCCTGCTCTGGACGGACCTGGATGCAGACGCCAGAACGATCTCCGTTACAAAACAGGTCAACCGCATCAAAGGGGAGTTGGTAGTCAGCCCTCCAAAGACACAGAACTCCATTCGGACGCTGGCGATTCCACAGCAAGCGGTAGACCTTCTAGTCGAAGAACATAAAAAGCATCCTAGGAACCCATATATGTTTCCGTCACCGAAAACCGGAACAATGTACGATCCAGATGCCTTCCGCCGGACCCACGATAAGATCCTGAAAGCGATAGGAGCGGAACACGTCCGGTTCCATGATATGAGACATCTTTTTGCAACGCTGTCTTTAAAGAACGGTGTGGACGTGAAGACCCTCTCTGGTGCCCTGGGACATTACTCAGCGGGCTTCACGCTGAACACGTATACCCACGCAACGGCACAGATGAAGCAGGATGCGGCGGACACCATTGA
>NZ_CAJMXG010000574.1:0-1059 GCF_905219725.1 Oscillibacter sp. CU971 | reverse complement strand
CGGCATCTGTGTTCCATATCGCTAAAACTTTCTTGTTTCATACCCCGCGCCCCCTTTCCCTTATTTTATCACATCTTTTATCATTTGGGGGGATTAAATCAGCGTTTCCTTAAAAATAAAGGTCCAGAAACCGGACCCGGACCAACTCATGAACCGCCTGGGTTTTGATTTTCAGGCAAAGACCTGGGCGGGAGCCATGTTCGAGGTCCTGCGGGACAGCGACGCCCTCAACAAATACAGCTCCTATTTTGAAGGCTACCGGCCCAGCTACGAGGGGGATACCTCCTTTGAGGGCGGGTCCGGCGACATCGAGCACGGCGAAAGCCACGGAAGCGGGATTGACACCTCCGGCTTTGTCCGCCCCGGCACGAAAAACAATCTGGACCTGGCGGCCTATGCCGTCCAGGCGTGGCAGAACAACTGAGGCTACGTCTGGGGCACCTACGGCAACGTCCTGACGGATTCCCTCTTTGCCTATAAGCTGAAGCAGTACCCGGACGGCGTGGGGAAATACAAGGAGTTCATCCGCGCCAACTGGCTTGGCCGCCGGACGGCGGACTGTGTGGGGCTCAT
The DNA here is from genome assembly GCF_905219725.1 of Oscillibacter sp. CU971. Classification (NCBI taxonomy): domain Bacteria; kingdom Bacillati; phylum Bacillota; class Clostridia; order Eubacteriales; family Oscillospiraceae; genus Oscillibacter; species Oscillibacter sp. CU971. The sequence goes on along the minus strand of NZ_CAJMXG010000574.1, from coordinate 486 downwards.
CAAGAGCTATGGCTGGCTGGACGCTTCCAGCGGGGCCATCCGCTACGGGACCAACGGGATNCCGGACTACGGCGCAAACCAGATGTATCAGTCCGCCGCGGTGAAGGGGGAGATGTCCTCCATGCCGGAGATCAAGGGCCTGGCGGTCTGGAAGCCCGGACATATCGGCGTCTATATCGGAAACGGCTACGTCGTTGAGGCCATGGGCACNAAGTACNGCGTTGTGCGGACGAAGGTAGAGGGCCGGGGCTGGCAGGGCTGGTGCAAGGTTCCGTCCATCGACTACATAGAAGCGTGACCGCTATGAAGACTACAACAAATTTAAGGAAGCACTGATTAAAGCCGGTAAAAGCCAGGCAAACAGACAAAGGTAAAGGAAACGTCCAATAAAGGGCCATATTGGGGGATGAATTCCTCTTTTTTCCAGTCCCAGCCCGGTCGAAGGGCGCAAAAACCTTAGGCGGGGCATAGGGAACCGCCCGCCTT
>NZ_CAJMXG010000573.1:0-1068 GCF_905219725.1 Oscillibacter sp. CU971 | reverse complement strand
GGCCACACCGCAGGACTGGGAGGATGCCTTGCCTGATGAGGGCGGCACAGATGTCGGCGGCATTGGAATCGTGCTGGCTGAGAAATTGATCTCCCGGTATCTGAAACTCACCTGGGAACACCATTTGATTACTGCGGACAGTTTATGGCTGGTCGGGGTGGCAGACATCCCCTGCTGAGAATTATCCCATGTATCAATAAAAACCATCATGAAGGAGTTGAGAAGAATGAGGGCTTTGCGGCCTATGACACAGGAAGAACGGGACTTTGCGGAGCAGCACCACAACCTGGTGATCGACTTCCTCCGCTACAGGCGTCTCCCGATGGACGAGTTCTACGATGTTGTGATCTTCGGCTATCTCTCCGCTGTGCAGCAGTACATTCGCAATCCCCCGGCAGGAGTGAACTTCAAAGCTATGGCGTTCCGGGCCATGAAGGACGCCGTTCTCCGGGAGGGTGAGTATCGTTCCCGTGCCAAGCGTTGCGGCGTTACCGTAGGGCTGGATGATGTTGAACTTACAGACCCCAGGCAGGATACCGAGCGGCGGGTTGAGGGCAAGGCCCTTCTGGAACAGGTGGTGAACGTGGCTACTCCGAGAGAGGCCAGGATCATCAACCTCCTGATTGATGGCTTTGCACTGCATGAAGCGGCACGGTTCCTGAAGATGCCAAAAGGTGCTGCTGTGAGCTGCATGGAGGACTTCTGCTGCCGGGCCAGAGTTGCTATCGGCTGAAATCAGGGCTGGGGCCGGTGTTCATCGGCTCCAGCTCATTACTATTTTATGGAGGTGGATTATGAAAGTCAAGGCGTATATTCACAGTCTGAAAGATCATGAGCATGACCGCCATGTGATGGGCGAGGCTGAGATCATTGAGTGCATCGGCGATAACCGCTATCTGGCCGAGGTCAACGGTGTCCGGTGTACGGCAATCTTCAATTTCTTTACTGGGGCCTACTATGTCGATGATGTGTACGGCATCCAGAAGGAGACTGCTCATGCGTAAGACAGAGCATCGGAAGGAGCAGTGACAACATGCAGCGATGCAATATTAACTGGACGGCAAAGGC
>NZ_CAJMXG010000572.1:0-1080 GCF_905219725.1 Oscillibacter sp. CU971 | reverse complement strand
ATACGTCTGAGAGCTTCTATCGCCGGCAATTGTTTATCCCATTCGATAAATGCTTTACCGGTAAGGCCAGGAAGTACATAAAAGACGATTATCTGAGCCGGAAGGAAGTTCTTGAGTACGTTTTATTCAAAGTTCTAAACACGAATTATTACAAGCTCTCTGAGCCTGCGGCTTGCCGGTTGGTTTTGGAAGACTATAAAGAATATAACAATCCGATTCAGTCTTTTGTCGAAGAAATGATTCCAGAGACCGTCTGGGGCCTTCTGCCGTTTGGATTCTTGTATGATTTATATAAGGCGTGGTTCATTCAGAACTCGCCGTCTGGCAAAGTACAAGGACGAAATACATTTGTGAAAGAAATTGCTGATATGGCGGAAGCCGGTAAGATTCCCGGCTTCATGACGAAGGGCCGTAAAGAGCGCATTCGGCCGAAGAAGCTTATGGATACGCCGGAGCCTTTAATCTCAGAATACAAACTCGAATGTTGGATGAACCCGACTTATCGCGGGAGCGACCCTCAGCAAATCTGTGTGCCTAAGTTAAAAGACACATACAAAGGACTCATACGCATTGGCAATGAGGACGATGTGGAATTGCTTCCCACGTCTGTTAAAATGGACGATGAGACTCAGCGGGCTTTAGATGAAACCTGCGGAGAAATCAGCGGTGAAGATAAGACCACTTAAATATAGAGAACAATGGCACCTGTCACTCGGGTGCCATTGTTCTTGCTTCTTGATCTGAAATATGTGCCGGAATGTCAGCACCTGAAAAATCCACTTTTTGCAACTTTTGAAAGAAAATGTGTGTGCCTCTTTCGCAAAATCAAAAGAGACACAGAGCCATACCGGATAAGGCGGGAAGATCAAACGCGGGAGAATGGCGGCTGAGAGGCAGAATTTGTGCATCTTTTTTCTTTTGGAGGCCAAAAAGATGCACAAAGCAAAAACCACAAAAGCCTTGCGCCGTAATGGATACAGCGGATGGCTAAATCCTGTGTGACCAATTACAACAGGGTGTGAAGAAAAGATGACCNGGTTCAATCNCTACGGCCGNAATGGATAGATGTATTTTGTGACC
>NZ_CAJMXG010000571.1:0-1083 GCF_905219725.1 Oscillibacter sp. CU971 | reverse complement strand
ACCCAGAGATCCATGGCGTCGATCTCAAGCGCATGTTTTCGGTCGTACTCGGCGAGCTGGCGTTGGATTTCCATGTCCATGGCCTTTTTCTCGGCTGCGGACATTGACGCTCCGTACACTCTTCCGCCGGCTTTTTTGATTCTCATAGTTGCCTCCCAGAATCCAGTTTTCCTTTGCGAAGAACATCGGTACGGCGATTAACGCCATGAAAACAGTAGCGGTGGCATCCCCGTCAAGGAACACCACCGGCAGTGTGCAGAGAATGAGCAGGACCGCGTAGAGCTTGTTTTTCAGCAGTTCACGCTTCCACATGGTCAGTCCATCCTTTTCCCGGCCAAAACGGGTTGCCCATCGGCATAGGCAACGGTGTACTCGCCCTCCTCCATCTCCAGGATGGTCATGATAGCGTAGTTGGCCAGGTCCATCAGAGTGTCCCGGATGGACTCATCCGTAACCTGCTGCTGACCGCCGTCGGTAGCGATGAGCTTCGACAGGGTCTTGAAACGGGAGAGTTTGTCCCCCAGGCGGATGCGGGTCATGGCCAGCCCCTCCTCGACAAACGTCTGGTGGAAGCTGTCGCCGTAGTCGTGGTTCTTGCGAGCATAGAGCTGGTTCAGCTCGTCGCAGATGGCCTTGTGCTTGACAACTTTTTCGTTCATGGCGTAGGTCCTCCTTCAAAATATAAAAAAGAAAGAGCCCACGTTTCCGTAGGCTCTCCCTTTGGGTGAGATTAGAATTTCAGCTTTTCGTTGATCTTCGCGATCTGCTTCTCAGCCTTTTTCTGAATCTCAGCGATCCCGGCCTCGACCGCCAGGTCAAGGATTTCCTGCCAGTCCTCCAACTGGTCCAGCAGCATACCCTTGTACTGGTTATCTGTCATGCCCACAGAATCACCTCCATCCGAAAGGTGAGAATTGGTTCGTTCAGCCATAAGCCTCAACAACCTCCTTCCATAATGGGGTCTGTATTTTGTGCGCAAGGCCCCAATTACTTCTCTCGGTTTATTGTACCATGCTGAACAAGGATGTGTCAATCAGAGCTGGTTTCTCGGAGTGGACTTCTTTTCACTAAAATGAATACAAG
>NZ_CAJMXG010000570.1:0-1085 GCF_905219725.1 Oscillibacter sp. CU971 | reverse complement strand
AACAACATCCCCCTGCTGGTCTTCCCGGCGGACACCTTCGCCTCCCGCCAGCCGGACCCGGTGCTCCAGCAGCTGGAGCAGAGCAGCAGCCTGGCCGTCTCCACCAACGACGCGTTCAAGCCCGTGTGCAAGTACTGGGACCGCGTCACCCGGCCCGAGCAGGTCATGACCGCCCTCATCAACGCCATGCGGGTTCTCACCGACCCCGCCGAAACCGGCGCGTGCTGCATCGCCCTGCCCCAGGACGTGGAGGGCGAGAGCTATGACTTCCCCACCTACTTCTTTGAAAAGCGGGTCCACCGCATCACCCGGCCCGTGGCCGTGGAGGAGGAGCTGGAGGACATCGCCGCGATCATCGCCGGTGCGAAAAAGCCCCTGGTGATCGTGGGCGGCGGCGTGCGGTACTCCGGCGCCGGCGAGGTGGTGGAGAGCTTCTGCCAGGAGTTCGGCATCCCCTTCGGCGAGACCCAGGCGGGCAAGAGCGCCTGCAAATCCAGCCATCCCATGTGCCTGGGCGGCATCGGCGTCACGGGAACCTACGCCTCCAACCACATTGCCAAGGACGCCGACGTGGTGATTGCCATCGGCTCCCGGATGTCCGACTTCACCACCAGCTCCAAGCGGCTCTATCAGCATGAGGGCGTGAAATTCGTCACCATCAACAACTGCCGGTTCCACGCCTACAAAATGGACGCGGTAAAGGCCGTGGGCGACGCGAAGGTCACCGTTCAGGCCCTGGCAGAGAAGCTCCGGGCCAAGGGCTGGAAGTCCGCCTACACCAACGAGATTCTTGATGCTAAGGCCGTCTGGGCCAAGGAGATGGAGCGCCTGGGGTCCATCGAGTACACTGGGGACGACTTCGATCCCATCATCAAGGCCCGGGACCCCCGGACGGTGCCCGAGTTTGTGAAGCTGACCAACGGCAAGATCACCCAGACCGCCGCTCTAGCGGCCATCCGGCGGGTCATCGACGCCGACGCCACCATCATCACCGCCGGCGGGTCCCTGCCCAGCTGCATGCAGCGGATGTGGACCACCGACAAGCGGGGCGGCTATCACGCCGAGTACGGCTATTCCTGCATGGG
>NZ_CAJMXG010000569.1:0-1099 GCF_905219725.1 Oscillibacter sp. CU971 | reverse complement strand
CCCCTCCGTATCCTCGTCGAAAATATCAACGGGCTCAGGAGTCGGCGAAGCAACCCGTTTCGCTTTGATTTCCATACTCACAGCCCGACCTTTCCCAGCAGAAAGGTGATGATTGCGGTACATACGACCAAAATCACCTTGTCCACGATGCTGTCCCACCGTTTGGCGGGCTTGCTTGCCAGGGCGTTGACCGTAGACGTAATGCCGTCCAGCTTGTCGTCCATTCCGTCCAACTTGGTTTTCAGGGCGGTGCTGTCCTGCTCCAGGGCCCCAATCCGGTCAAACATCTGCCGGTGAGTCTCACTGGACCGCTCACGATAGCGGTCAAACTCCTTTTCCATCGAGTCCAGCCGAGCGGCTACCGGGCAGTTATCCGGATTGCAGACATCACTCATTTACGCCACCTCCTCGAAATGCTGCTCATACTTGTTTCCTCCTGCCGTGTTACTTGCTGTTCAGCATCCCGATGAGCTCGGAATACTCGGCCTCAGAGAGCTTTCCGGCGGCGTAGAAAATATCCATCTTTGCCTCGATGCCCTCGGTCTGGCCGCGCTCGATCATGCGCTTCAGAGTACGATACAACATGGTCACATCCTCCTTTCTCAAATATCAGTTTCGGACAGTCCCAGCTCCAGCAGGGTCAGCCGGTACTCGTGGTCGACATTGATGCCGTCGGTATCGGCCAGCTCCTGCGTATGGGTCTCCTGCCGCTCGGCAAGAACCAGCAGAGCCTCGTCCTTGGTCAACTGGGTCTCTTCGTAGACGAACATGGCAGTGGGCTCACGGCCCTCGTCCATAGGGTCTGTGCGCTGCGTCTCAGCAATATTGCGACGCAGGTACACCGTAGTCACGCCCACCTCGATTTCCTTGGGGCGGACGGTGCTTTCTGCGGTGGTGTAAACGGGTTCCACGGCGCTTTCCTCCTCTCGGCAAATAAAGTTGCACAAGCTGCTCGTAAATACGGCGGTCGTCATGCTGGTCATAGCGGGATATGTACAGTTGCATCCGCTGGAAGCTGATCCTCGGCTTGATATGCTTCAGATACATCCGGTAGGTGTCGGTACAGTCGATCCATCCCATGTACGACATCATCTGGCGA
>NZ_CAJMXG010000568.1:0-1109 GCF_905219725.1 Oscillibacter sp. CU971 | reverse complement strand
ACCATGGAGGATACCAACGGAAACCGGAAATTGCTGAAGAAGCGATATGAGCAGAAAATCGACGCCGTGGCCTCTATGATGGATGCCTACATCGCTTTCAAGCACAATCCGGAAGCATTTGAATAAACACCCTTTCGATTCGCACACCGTTCACGGTCTGCGGAATTTTTTTTGCCCAAAAAGGAGGTGATGAGTTCCGAATGGAAATGGCACTTGGCTCCAGGCTGAGACATGCCTGGAATGCGTTCCGCAATCGCGACTCCTCGATTTTCTATCGCCCTATTGGCCCCAGCTATTCCTATCGCCCTGACCGACCTATTTTCAGTCGTGGCAACGAGCGGTCAATCGTTACCTCTGTTTACAACCGTATCGCGCTGGACGGCTCGTCTATGACAGTCCAGCACGTCCGGCTGGATGAGGAGAACCGCTTTAAGGAAGTGATTGACTCTGGGCTGAACAACTGTCTGACCCTTGAGGCCAACATCGACCAGACCGGCAGAGCTTTTTTCCAGGACATCATCATGTCCATGTTGGACGAAGGCTGCGTTGCCATCGTACCGGTTGATACAACGTTTGACCCGTCGACGACTGGTGGGTTTGACATCAATACGATGCGGACTGGCAAGATCCTGGAATGGTATCCCCAGCATGTGAAAGTTCGCGTCTACAATGACCAAAAGGGCGAAAAAGAGGACATCGTGGTGCCGAAGCGCACCGTCGGTATCGTGGAAAATCCGTTCTACTCCGTAATGAACGAGCCCAACTCCACCATGCAGCGATTGATTCGGAAGCTCAACATTTTGGATGCGATTGATGAACAGAGCGGCTCTGGAAAGCTCAACCTCATCATTCAGTTGCCCTATGTCATCAAGACAGCGGCAAGGCGTCAACAGGCGGAGCAACGCCGTAAAGATATCGAGGAGCAGTTGTCCGGTTCCAAGTATGGTGTCGCATACACCGATGGAACGGAGCATGTAGTCCAGCTGAACCGGCCCGTCGACAACAACCTCATGAGCCAGATTGAGTTCTTAACGAGTATGCTTTACAGCCAGTTAGGTCTCACTCAAAGCATCATGGACGGTACTGCCGACGATAAGACGATGCTGAAC
>NZ_CAJMXG010000567.1:0-1114 GCF_905219725.1 Oscillibacter sp. CU971 | reverse complement strand
CGCCTAAGGTTTTTGCGCCCTTCGACCGGGCTGGGACTGGAAAAGCGAGGAATTTATCCCCCAATATGGTCCTTTATGAGACGTTTCCACTGCCTTTGTCTGTTTGCCTGGCTTTTACCTGCTTTAATCAGTGCTTCCTTAAGCATACCGCCGTCAAGCCCCCGGCGGCGAGCGGTTTTTCCGGCTAGACGGCCTGGGTAGCGGCTACACAGAAGCGGACATTCAGGCCCGGCTGTCGGCTGTCCGTTCCGGCGAGGCCCCGCCGCCTGTTTCCCCCGGCCCTTCTTTCTGCCCCATTATCAAACCGCTGACACCGGGGCGGCGTCCCCGGCAGGCCCCGCAAATTGAAGGGCTTTCGCGCCCTGTACTTCAAGTACCTGTATCTGCTGGGGGCCATCCCGGAACGACGCCCCAAACGGCGGGCGGCGGTTGTCTCCCGGACGGAGATCATCAAATTTGAACGCTATCAGCAGCAATTTCAATATCTGATGAAAAACCGCATTGAGACGGTGGAGCAGCTCTCCATGCAGTATGACGCCCTGCAAGCACAAATCGACGCCCTGACGGACCAGCGGCGGGAGCTGTATAAGATACGCCGCGCCGGTCATGGAGGCGCGGCCGTGACGGATGAGATCACCGGCCTGACCGCCAGAGTGCGGGAGTTGCGCCGGGAGTTGAGATTGTGCGCCCGCATTGAGAAAGACATACCTGCGGTACAGGAGACGGTGCAGGCCAATACCAGCGAGTCAAGGAGCGTGATCCATGAAAAAACTGATAAAAGCATACCTCAGCGGAATTTTGAGACTGACCGGGGCTTATCAGGCGGTGAAGGCCCCGGACGTTGAACGGGAGGTTGCCATATTGCAAAGTTCCCGGCACACCGACTATTTCTTTCTGGCCTGGAAGGGGCGCTGCCGCCTGTCCACCCTGCCCGCCGTCTATGAGCCGGACACCCCGGCCAATCTGGACTGGCTGGCCTACCGGGGCGTCACACCATGGCCGGTGGTTGCCCTCTATCTCCACACGGATAAATCGGTGGAGCGGCATATTGAAAACCGAAAATCTGCCGTACGCTGCAAGGTGGAGCATCCCTACAGGATTGTGAAGAACATTT
>NZ_CAJMXG010000566.1:0-1122 GCF_905219725.1 Oscillibacter sp. CU971 | reverse complement strand
CTGGTGTCCAGCTGGGAGAGTTTACGCGCAACCTTTTCCCACTTCTGAGTCGGTGTTTCTTTTGAAGTTGCGTACTGAGCAGGGCAGGCAGCGCATTCATGGTCAAATATCGACTCCGTGGCATCAAATTGGATAAGGCGAGGGGTTTCTTTTGGCTTTTCAGAGATGGTCTGCTCCTCGAACTTCTCTGTCCGAAAACCACTGTAGTAGCTCCGAACACGAGAGCCGTCCTCAAGGCTAAACCGCTCGCTATAGTCTCGGAAGTAGTTCTTCAGCTCCTCCTTGAACGCCCGTTGACTGAGCGGGTAAGCGACCTTCGCCTCTTCGTTGTAGGTCTTATACATCTCCCAAGCCGCCTTCAGCGAAGTGCCATCCTCACGCTTGAACACATGGTAGGAGTCGACGATGAAGTTGTAGAAATCATTGGAGGCTCCGAGCATGGCAATGGGAATGTAGTTGTCATAGTAGCCTTGATCTGCCAAATATACGTCACGGCAACGAGACGGAATGGCGCCCAGCTCAAACTCGATTTGCTGCATGATGGTCTTATACTCTTTCGGATCGAGCTTGTCCCCGGTGGGGGAGACGTCTATTAAGCGTCGAATGAGCCCCGACTTGGCATCCGTAATCCGAACAGGCTTGTTCGTACCCATGAAGAGAAAGGCCTTAAAACGGTTCGCATAAGTTGACTTGAACTTTTCGTTTACCGTCATCAGCTCATGGGAAACCAAGCTGTTGAGCCGAGTGTTGTCCTCGATGCGGGAGAGGTCGCCATCGTGCTGGATCGCCACAAGAGGATTGCTTTTGAATGCCTCAAGAGCGAACGCATTGCTGGACGAGCCGAGGGCTTTTGCATCGAAGACGGAGTAGTAGCCCTCAAAGAGTTTCTGAATGATGTTGAGCACCGTAGACTTACCCGTTCCCGCAGCACCATAGAGTACCATGAACTTCTGGAGCCGTTTGGACTCTCCGGATACAACGGAGCCAATAGCCCATTCGATTTTGTGGCGCTCGGTTGGAGAGTATAAAGTGCTCATCAGCTTGTTGTAAGCCTTGGGCTCGCCGGCTTCGAGGGGGTAGCTCAGGGCTTTGCTGGCGTAGTCTTTTTTGCCGGTTTTGATG
>NZ_CAJMXG010000565.1:0-1122 GCF_905219725.1 Oscillibacter sp. CU971 | reverse complement strand
CTATTTCGCTTTGAACAAGAAGCTGTTCGGAAAAACCATTCGCATAGCTTCCATCATCGTTGCGAACCCTGGTAAGCTGAAACATAGTGCAGATGCGTTCCGACAGAGTAGGTTCGCGCGAAATGTACTGCTGAAGCAGTTGACGCAACTCGAAATCGGGTTTGTCCGCATTTGCGATGTAGTCAAATAACGCCTCTCGCAAAATAGATTCCATCAGGGAGCCTTTGTAATCTTCTTTTGGGCAAAGGCACTCTTTACTCATATAGGCCGCAATAGCCTCCATTGAGGCCTCGCCTGCATCGGGCAACTTGCAATGACCCTTGCAGCACATTATAATGTTACAGGTACGCTGTTCCATTGGTGCTCCTCCTTCAAATATAAAATTCAGAGAATGAGTAAAAGCTGAAGGTGCCAAGTTTCCTCAGTGCCTTTCGGTCTTTTACTCTTCTCCATAGAAGGAAATGTGATTTCTGCGTGCTGCCGAATGCTCAGTCTCTGAACCACCAGATATGGCGGTCGAGGATATCCGTCTTTACCGTTTCATCCTCATAATAGTCCGGTTCTTCCTCCGCAAACTCCGGTGGAACCGTAAACTGCGGGATGCCGTCCGGCTTCAGGATGACACAAGCCTGTCCGCTAATGAAGGACTCGACGATGGCGGGCTCGCCTCTCCACCAGACTTTACGCCCAACCGCCTTATGGTCAAAGTCGATTGCGTTGAGCTCCAGCGGATGCTCAGAGAACTCCATAATCATCGTCCGGGCCTTGTCAATCCCATAATTCAGGCCACCAGCGATATGGCAGAACGGTCTCCCATTACGAGTAATGGTGACACCTCCGCCACTGCGAGCCTCCGTCTCGTCCCACTTTGTTTTGGTATAGTTATTGGGCTTGTACTGAAGGCCCCACGCAACAGGCTGGTCGGCGCTGAACTCAATGAGATTTTCATAAGACGGAGCTTCATCGCGCGGGTAAGCCCAGAGGTCATTATTGCCCCAGCGTCCGCCGATGCTGTGAACATACCCCTCCATCCGGACAACAAAATAAGGACGCCCATCAATCAAGACGTCCCAGTCGTAGGGCTTCGGAGGATGCGACAGATCGGTGTTCTTGGTAATGAGC
>NZ_CAJMXG010000564.1:0-1123 GCF_905219725.1 Oscillibacter sp. CU971 | reverse complement strand
CAGCCCCTAGCGGTCCCCCTCCTCCCGGTGCTCGTCCTGGATAAGATGCAGCAGGATTTCATTGGACTTCCGCACCATCTCGACCTCCCGCCGCTCCGCCTCCCGCTGGCGCTCTATCTCCTCGGCCTCCCCGGAGCTCCGCCGGGCTATCACGCCCTTTACGGCCCGGACGATGTTGCGAATGATGATGTATAACAGGAGTAGGATACAAATTCCTAATAACCATTCAATCAATTCGTAAAATAAGAACCGTGATTCTGTTCCTGTAAACAGGTTATTGTTAACTATTTCAAGCATTTTGACAAATAGAAACCCTGCAACCGGGTGCCACAATCGTAATTGTATTTTCTTCATGTCAACGCCCTCCCTTGTTTTGAAATGGTATCATGTTTTGATAGGTGGTGTCAACTCTTGAAAAAAGGTGCTTATCGTCTCTGTTCTGTTTTTCTAGCGGCGTTGATATTGTCTGTTGTGGTAGCCCCTGTTTGCGCCGTTGAAACAGATTATTTCTCTAAAGATACTTTTTGGCGGTGGATGGCTGGTAGCGGCGGCGTTGTCCAGAAAATTATTGGTTACTCTTTTTCTAGTGCTTGTTCTGCGTCAGATGACGGTTATCACCATGCTTCGTCATATACTCGGGAAGGTAAAGACGGGACCTATCAGTGTAATTGTATTTATTGCGGTGATGTTTTTATAGCAACCGAAAGCGATATTAAACAGTCTTACGACAACTACGTGAAACCCTCCCGGCCCCTGGCTATAACTCTGCAGGTCGTATTATTTGGCAGCCATCTGTTGGCGATGTAATATCTTTTTCTAAATATGGTGGCAGGGGCGGTGCTATTTCTTCACACACTGGTTTCAGTAAATTGCCATATGATAATGTCGACTTTGATGGTTCTAACATTATTTTTTCACTCGGCAAGGGCGTAAATGCTTTTTGTCTTGACTTTTCTTTTGCCGCTCCTATTTCTGGTACATATGGGTGCTTACCGTCTAATCGCATGCTTGTACGCACTGTTTGTGATGATGGGTCTATAATAAATTAATGTCATTAAGCTAGCCGCGAAGAAAGAAACGGCAGAAGGCAATGGGATTCCGAAGGAAATCCAGAAGGAACTTA
>NZ_CAJMXG010000563.1:0-1127 GCF_905219725.1 Oscillibacter sp. CU971 | reverse complement strand
ATCGAAAAGACCCTGGCAAAAGCACGGCGTCCCTTGTTTCCCCTCCGCCGCCTGATCGGCATTGCCGCGGCGGCTGCGGTGCTCCTGGCCACCCCGGCTTTGGCGGCGCAGACCGAAGCGGGCTACCATCTGCTCTACGCCCTCTCCCCCGCCGCCGCTCAGTTCTTTCAGCCTGTGCAAAGATCCTGCACGGACAACGGCGTGACGGTGGAGGTGGTTTCCGTCCGTGTGGAGGGTGATACCGCGCAGGCGTACATCGCCCTTCGGGGGAACACGGTGGACGCGAATTGCGACCTCTTTGACAGCGCCAGCTTTCACTTCCCCTTTGACCAGACCGCCCACTGCGAGCGGACCGGCTTTGACCCTGCCACCAATACCGCGCTCTTTCTGGTGACCACCCAGACCATGGACGGCTCCGCCATCCCCCAGGGACGAAAGATGACCTTCTCCCTGGGCTGCTTCCTCTCCGGCAAACAGGCGCTGGAAGGTGCGGCGGTTCCTCTGGCGCTGGCGGACCACGCCGCGGAGGCAGAAACCGTGGAGGGGTTCTTCCGCACCGGCGGCGGCGGAAACCTGGAGATGGCGGACTCAGTCTCCATGCTCCGGCCCGGCGAGGCCCTGGCGGAACCGGCCCCCGGCCTTCCCGTCACTGCCGCCGGGTACGCGGACGGCCTGTTCCNTGTTCAGCTCTGTCAGGGCAACGCCGTAGAACTGGACAACCACGGACGGCTGTGGCTGGAAAGCGAGAAGGGACAGCGTTTGGACTGTCTCGCTTCCGCTTTTTTTACTGATTTGACAGCGGAGGGCGCGCGGCTGGATTATCAGGAATTTGTCTTTGACGTCGAGCCGGAAGACTTGGCAAACTATACGCTCCATGGTGACTTTTACACCGCCTCCGCCCGGATTGACGGGAACTGGCGCATTACCTTCCCCCTGGAAAACGCCGCGTGAAGCGCTTGCGGTTCCAGCGCGAATATAAATCGCCCCAGGCCATGCGCTTCGCATCGCCTGGGGCGGTTTCGATCTTGGTTTCCCTCCATCCACGGACTTACTTTAAGGAAGCACTGATTAAAGCCGGTAAAAGCCAGGCAAACAGACAAAGGTAAAGGAAACGTCCAATAAAGGAC
>NZ_CAJMXG010000562.1:0-1129 GCF_905219725.1 Oscillibacter sp. CU971 | reverse complement strand
ATTCATCCATTTCTGGAAGCAGGTGCTTCTCTACATTTCTATCCAATTCCGTAAAGATATGGAATTTCACGACCGCTTGTTTCCATATTTCCTCATCAACAAAGGAAGGGGCCCATAGCGGTTCCACCGCCATATCATCGCCCCTCTGCAACATTACGTGCGCATTCTCTCCGTATTTAACTACACAGAGCAGGTTATATCCATCTCCATTTGGGCGCGGCTTTCTAAAAATTGCTCTGCCTATAATACCTTCTGCGATCAACAGCTTGGTGACTGTTTTTGACGCTATGCTCCAGGCACAGCCCCGCCCTGTCGTTTTATCTATGACCATAATGCCACCTCCAGCATTTTGGGGACTGCTTTAGACTGGACAAACTCCATCTTCTTGCCATTAACTAGAGCAACCAAATCATCCACATTCTGAAAAATCACCCAGCTTCATCCGCCTCAAAGGGGAACAAATCCGGCAGATCAATTTGAACGCCCAGCTTCCGCTTCAGCACATTTTGAATCCACATTAAACGGAAACGAACAGATTCCGGCCGGACGCCAAGCTCCCTGGCAATGGTGGCGTTCCGCTTTACCGCCTGTTTTTTCTGGACTAGGATCAGGTCCTCATGGTTCAACATTCGTTTGGTCCCGAAACCAGGAACGTTTCCACGCATGATGGCGAACTCTTTTAGCTCTTGGTCGGAGGGCATGTCCCGCAGAAGCTCCGACAGCTTCATGTATCCCTCCGTGAACGTTACCTCCAGGCCGCGAAGCCGCCGCAGAGCCGGACTGTCCAGCTCAATATAATCCGGTATGGGACCTCGCTCAAACTTGGCTTTGATATTTTGGAACCGGCCTTCTACCTGATTCCGTGTGAGGCCCAGTTCTTTCCCGGCTTCTTCATTGTCCTTCCCATCCAGGCGCAGCTTCAAAATCTTCAGGCCGAGCTGGGTTATGTGTGGCTTGCTGTTCTTGCTGTACGGGAAAAGCTCCGCTAAAACCTCGTCAGAGGGTGGAGCTGCCAGAAGTTCAGAAATTAGAATCTTTTCGCCGTTTGCCTTCTGTGTTAAAAAAGTGTTTTCCATTATGTCCCCCCTATTCCCTTTTAAAGACCTCTATCCCCTTTAGATGTCGAAAA
>NZ_CAJMXG010000561.1:0-1130 GCF_905219725.1 Oscillibacter sp. CU971 | reverse complement strand
AGACAGCCCCTATTGTGGGGAGAGGTTATTTTTTTTGTGCTTTATTGAATTCACCACTTGACAATGTGGCAAAGAGCTGATGTCACAGGACGAAATTGCCGTGATGGACGGCGGAAAGTGTATTTTGCAGGTGCGGGGTGTGCGTCCCTTTTTCAGTGAGAAATACGACATCACCCGGCATCCGCAGTACAAATACCTCTCCGACGCCGACAAGAAAAACGCTTTTGACGTGGACGGGTATCTTGCCGCCATGCGCCGCAGGCAGCGGCAGGTGGTGACGCAGGAGGAAGTCTTTGACTTCTACGAAATCGACCTGTCGGACGAAGAAACCGGCGAAGCCGCCGCCGCCGAAGAATGAGGCGGCAAATCCAACAACAATATTTTTGAATTTATGGAGGTAATTTTATGGCATTTTTCACTTCTGCTATCGACGTTTTGCAGACCCTTGTTGTCGCCCTGGGCGGCGGTCTGTGCGTGTGGGGCGGCATCAATCTCTTGGAGGGCTATGGGCAGGACAACCCTGGGGCCAAGTCGCAGGGCGTCAAGCAGCTTGTCGCCGGGGGAGGCGTGGCCCTGATCGGCATTACCCTGGTTCCCCTGCTGTCCGGCTTGCTGGGCTGATGCTCTCCGCTAAATCCCCTCGCGGCCTCCCGCCCCCGGCGGGGGGCCGCGGGAAAGGAGGTGCTTGACCCATGATACTTGACTGGCTGGAAGAATGGTTCAAGGGTGTGCTGATCGACGGCATCACCAGCAACCTCACCGGCCTTTTTGACACGGTGAACGGCAAAGTGGGCGAGATCGCCGCCGACGTGGGAGCCACGCCGCAGGACTGGAACAGCGGCGTGTTCAATATGCTCCGCAGCCTGTCGGAAACGGTGATCGTCCCCATCGCTGGGGCTATCCTCGCCCTTATCATGTGCTACGAACTGATACAGTTGATCGCGGAACGGAACAGTATGCACGACATGGATAGCTGGATGCTGTTCCGCTGGGTGTTCAAATCCGCCGCCGCGATCATCCTTGTGTCCAACACCTGGAACATCGTCATGGGCGTGTTCGACCTGACCCAAAGCGTCGTCAATCAGAGCGCCGGGGTTATCATCGGCAATACCAGCATCGACATTACAGCC
>NZ_CAJMXG010000560.1:0-1134 GCF_905219725.1 Oscillibacter sp. CU971 | reverse complement strand
TGCTCAACCTGGATGCGGGTGTTCATCTCCATAAAGTAGAAATTCTCCCCGTCCACCAGGAATTCCACCGTCCCGGCCCCCTCATAGCCCACGGCCTCCGCCGCCCGGACGGCGGCTTCTCCCATGGCCCTTCGCAGGGCGGGGCTGAGGCCGGGGGCGGGGGCCTCCTCCATCAGCTTCTGGTTCCGCCGCTGGACGGAGCAGTCCCGGTCCCCCAGGTGAATGGTATGCCCCTGGCGGTCCGCCAGAATCTGCACCTCCACATGCCGGGGGTTCAGCACCAGCTTCTCCAGGTACATCTCGTCGTTTCCAAAGCAGGCCGCGGCCTCCGCCTTGGCCTCGGCGCAGGCGGCGGGAAGCGCGTCCGGGCCGTCACAGCGGCGGATGCCCCTTCCCCCGCCTCCGGCGGAGGCTTTCAGCAGCACCGGCCAGCCCACGGCCTCCGCCGCCGCCAGGGCCTCCTCCACCGAGGAGACGGGGCCGTCGGAGCCGGGAGTCACCGGGACCCCCGCCGCCTTCATCAAATCCCGGGCGGCGGACTTGGAGCCCGCCTTTCGGATGGCNTCCCCGNAGGGGCCGATGAAGGTCAGCCCCGCTTTGGCGCAGGCGTCGGAGAAGTCCGCGTTCTCGGAGAGAAAGCCGTAGCCCGGGTGTATGCCGTCGCAGCCGGTGGCCAGGGCCGCCGTCAGCAGGGCGTCCTGATTCAAATAGCTGTCCGCCGCCCGGGCGGGGCCGATGCAGACGGACTCCGTGGCCAGCTGAACGTGGAGGGCCTCCGCGTCCGCCTCGGAATAGGCGGCCACCGTCTCGATCTCCAGCTCCCGGCAGGCCCGGAGGACCCGGAGGGCAATCTCCCCCCGGTTGGCGATAAGGACCCGCTTCAGCATGGCCGGTAGCGCATCAGCGCCTCGCCGAAAGCCGCCAGCTCCCCGTTGGCCTTCAGCACCTCTTCGATGACGCAGTCACAGGGGGCGGGAACCTCGATCATGGTTTTCATGGCCTCGATGAGGCAGACGGTCTGCCCCTTCTTCACCTTGTCCCCCGGCATGGCAAAGGGGGGCTGCTCCGGGGCGGGAGCGGCGTAGAAGGTGCCCACCAGCGGCGCGGTGACGGCGGGGGCCTCCTCCGCCGCCG
>NZ_CAJMXG010000559.1:0-1135 GCF_905219725.1 Oscillibacter sp. CU971 | reverse complement strand
CTCCTGAATATCTGTGATGTGGCGGGCTTCGAGGTTCGGGGGCCGCTTATCCTTGTTGACAAGAAATCCGGAAAGATTTGGAGGTGAATCCATTGGACTGGAAAGATTGTGCAGTATGGTTACTGAGGCTCGTAACTGCCGGAATATTGGTGGTTGGTATTCTTTTGGGTCTTGTTATTGGAAAAATATTTTGAGGAAGGAGCGTGAGAATAACTATGACTGGATATTCTGAGGCACCTCAATGGTCTGACTTAACTCCTGAAAAAATTTGCGACGAGTTAAGAGTTCTTACCAAAAGAGTTAGGCAGATGAAAGCCCAGCAGCCTTAAGGATGCTCAGCCGTTGACGGCCGCAATCGAGTATCAGTACGAGCCCATCGCCGCCCAGGCCATGCAAATCGTCTCCCAGTACGGCTCCTATGAGATTCTGGAGACCAAACTTCAGGCCGCTGTTGAGGAGCGTGCTAAAATCGTGTTCGCACGCTACGGCGCTATGACGCTGCTGGAGAACCGCGCCACCCTTTCCGCTCAGGTGCAGGAGGAAGTTAAGGAGTTGGAGGAACTGTTTCCGGTCAACTTCACCCAAGTGGTCGTGAAAGACATCGACTTCTCCGACGCTTTCGAGCAGGCTGTTGAGGCTAAGATGCAGGCGGAGCAGAATGCGCTGCGAGCTGAGAATGAGAAACAGGAAGCCATCACCAGGGCGGAGCAGGAGCGTGAGGTTGCCCGCGTTGAGGCGGAGGCTGCTGTTCTGGCTGCTGAAGGTGAAGCCCGCGCCCTGGAAATCACTCGTGAGGCCCTTGAGAACATGCCCGACACCTGGATTGCCCAGCAGTATTTAGAGAAGTGGGACGGTAAGCTGCCTCAGTTCATTACCGGCGACGGCTCCGGCTTGATGTTGACGCCCAACCTGGAGCAGTGAGGTGAGGAAGATGACATTTATCATTCGGGTGGTCATATTTCTGATCCGCCTGAAGCTCCATGTGAGAAAGGGCGAGCGGTTCCAGTTCGACAACCAGAAAACCGATTCGGTCTACTGGTTCACGGAGAGCTCTCCCATGAAGATGGAGTACGGGCATCGCTATGAAGCCAGCGTCAGCCTGAATTGGTTGCTGAACCCAGACTGTAAAATCAGA
>NZ_CAJMXG010000558.1:0-1136 GCF_905219725.1 Oscillibacter sp. CU971 | reverse complement strand
ATAAAGAATTATGTGCTGTCGCGCTATGCCTGTTACTTGATTGTCCAGAACGGCGATCCCAGGAAAGAATCCATAGCCCTTGGACAAACCTATTTCGCCATCCAAACCAGACGGTAAGAAATCGCGGATACGTTCAACCAACTCAATGAAGACAGTCGGCGGCTGGTGATTCGAGGGGATATCTGGCAATGGAGTTCTCTCCTGGCGGAAGCAGCACATCGGGCTGGGAGCACAGTGCAAGAGGAATATGCCGAATTTCAAAACGCCGGATACATGGGCTTATATGGTACCTTCGAGTATCAGACATCCACCGCGGAAAAGGGTTAAAGGAAAGCGAGAAGATACTTGACCACATGGGGAGCGTAGAACTGGCGGCAAATCTATTTCGCATTACGCAAACGGAGGAAAAGCTGGTTCGCGAGCAGACCTAGGGCTTAGACGATGCCGCAGCGGCTCACTTTCAAGTTGGTCGTGAGACCCGCAAAACGATAGAGGCTGTAGAAGGTACCATACCAGAAGACCTCCCCTACTCCAGAAAAAAGTGTTTCTCAGGTCGAACGTGAAAAGTTAAAGCAACTGCGAAAAGAACGGAAAAACTTCTGCTGGACGAATAGGGACTGTCTATGCGCATTGTTTTAAATGCAATCACACCTGGTATCTGAAAGAAGAAATGTTTATGAAAATTTTTCTGGAACGAGTTCATCGCTTGTGTTATACGGTGTAAAGCAGCCGAAGGAAGAGGAGGGTTGAAAGATGCATAGAGATCAAAACTTTTCAACTTTTGAACACTGTAGTAAGATAGAAGAAAAAATCATCATGAAATTATACCAGAACGCCAGTATTTTTCTAAATGACGCAATTATCCACTTGAACAAAGGGATTGACTCATATAGCGACATGCTTTTAGCTATAGTTGATATTCAAATGTCCTTAGAATTAGCTATCAAAGTCAGAGTCGCACAGGATCATGGTGTTACCGCCATTCTGCAACATGCTGACGCTGAAATTTCAGCTGACGAACTGGCACAGAAATATGAAAAAAATTCTCTACGTGTCAAGGAATTTGAGAGTTTAAAAAACTTCCTTAAAAGTAAGCGGGAATACAACCATATCCTTTCAGGCGAATATGCTTATAT
>NZ_CAJMXG010000557.1:0-1137 GCF_905219725.1 Oscillibacter sp. CU971 | reverse complement strand
GGACCGGCGCGTCCAGAATGACCCTGGTGCTGGCGGGGGTGGCGGTATCCGGCATGTTCAGCGCGGGCATCGACGCCGTGCTGACCTTCTTCCCCGACGCGCTGAACGGCTACACGGACTTCCGGGTGGGAGGCGTGGCGAACCTCTCCATGGGCCGGGTGGCCCCGGCGTTCTGGGTGGCTTTGACGGCGCTTTTCCTGGCGTTGTCCCTGGCGGGAGAGATGGACGTGCTGCTTTTGGGGGAGGAGACCGCCCGGAGCCTGGGGCTTCCCGCCCGGCGGCTGCGGCTGGTGCTGCTGGCCCTGGCGGCGGCGCTGGCGGGGTCGGCGGTGAGCTTCGCGGGGCTTTTGGGCTTTGTGGGCCTCATCGCTCCTCACATGGTCCGGCGGCTGGTGGGGGAGGACAGCTCCGCCCGGCTGCTCTGGGCGTCCGCCCTGGGGGGCGCGGCGCTGCTGACGGTATGCGATATTTTGGCCCGGACGCTGTTCGCCCCCTATGAGCTGCCGGTGGGGGTGGTGCTGTCCCTGCTGGGCGGGCCGTTTTTCCTGTGGCTTCTTCTGCGGCAGAGACGGGGAAGGAGGCGCGGGCATGCTTGAGGCGAAAAATCTCTCGGCGGGCTATCCGGGCCGGGCGGTGNTGGCGGGCGTGTCCCTGGCGGCGCGGCCCGGGCGGGTGCTGGCGCTGCTGGGGCCCAACGGCTGCGGAAAGAGCACGCTGCTGCGGACCATGGCCGGCCTCCTGCCGCCCCTGGGCGGGGAGGTGCTGCTGGACGGAAGGCGGGACTACAGCCCCCGGCAGGCCGCCCAGCGGGTCGCCTATCTTCCCCAGTCCCGGACGGCGCCCAACATCACGGTCCGGCGGCTGGTTCTCCACGGGCGGTTTCCCTACCTCTCCTATCCCCGGCGCTATGGCCGGGAGGACTATGAGGCGGTGGACCGGGCCCTGGCGGCGGCGGACGCCCTGGATTTGGCGGATCGGCCTTTGCCGGAGCTTTCCGGGGGACAGCGGCAGAAGGCCTACCTCGCCATGGCCCTGGCCCAGGAGACGGAGGCCATTCTCATGGACGAGCCCACTACCTTTTTGGACATCCGGCACCAGCNGGAGGTCCTGGCCCTGGTCCGCCGCCTGGCGGAGGAG
>NZ_CAJMXG010000556.1:0-1146 GCF_905219725.1 Oscillibacter sp. CU971 | reverse complement strand
TCTCAGAAAAGAACATGGAGGATAAAGGCGTGATTATTTCAACCGCTGAACTGGAAAAGTATTTCGGCAAGGAGGTTACTCCCGCCAAAATGAAGGAGCAGATCATGGGCCTGCTGGACGAGTGGAAACAGAAACAGCCGCCCCAGCTTACGAAAGCTCCGAAAAAGATGGAAAAAGACAAGTAATCACTTCGAGACATTTTGTCCCGAGGGGCTCCGCCCCTTGCGATGGCTCTGGTGGTATATATCCCCCGTCGCCGTCTGCTGTTTAGCACAGCCGGGAGCGGGCCGTCAAGGGGGCCAACGGCCCCGCCGCCTGCGGCGGCTTGCCCTTGACGGTCTGCCCCGGCTGTGCTATTTCCCCGGCAGGCGGCGGGGGTATATCCTCCAGAGCCGCCCCCTTTCCCATGATTGGGAAAGGGCGGGGGGATAGGGTTGAACTACCTATTAAATATTGGAGGTGTGATAATGAAACGATCCCTTGCTTATATCACCGCTGCGTGGCATGGTGATCCTGCGGTGGATATGGAGCAGGCGGCGCATTACTGCCGCGTGGTCTATGATGCGGGCTATTCCCCCATCTGCCCCATGCTCTATCTGCCGCTGTTCCTCAATGACGCGGTGCCGGAGGAGCACAAGAACGGCATCGACATGGGCCGCGATCTGCTCCGGCGCTCCCGTGTGCTGGTGGTGTGCGGCCATTCCGTGACCGAGGCCATGAAAAATGATATTGCCGTGGCCCAGCGCCTGGGGATTACCGCGACTACCCTTGAGGGCATCCTGACCGTCAAGGGCCAGGGGCGGTGCTGATGGCGTCCCTGTTTGAAGCCTACATCACCAACCTGGGAAAGTACAACGAGGGTGAGCTGGTTGGCGAAACGCTGAAATTCCCCACGACTACCGAAGAAGTACAGGCCCTTTTGAAGCGGATCGGTGTGGACGGGGTACGTTATGAGGAATTTTTCATTACCAGCTTTGACGGTGACGTGCTGGGGCTCTATGACTATCTCACGGAATACGAAAACCTGGACGAGCTCAATCATCTGGCCTGTCTGCTCTCCGAGCTGGATCAGGGCGAACTGGAGAAATTTGAGGCCGTCATTGACAGCGGCGAACATACTTCCAGCGTGGCCGATCTCATCAATCT
>NZ_CAJMXG010000555.1:0-1153 GCF_905219725.1 Oscillibacter sp. CU971 | reverse complement strand
CTGCGAAACCGCTCAAGACATCTTGGGATATGCCTTTTTTATTGCGAAGGCGGCGTATCGTCCTCCCAACCGCATTATTGTCGAATTGCACCGCCCCACCCCGCTTTCTCAACAGATAGTGTATGAGAAAACTGAAAAATAATAGTCTACGATAATAGACGCGTGTAAGAATTTTTGCTATAATGTGGAGCATCTATCTGTATGGGGGGATTGTCTACAATGATAAAAACAGCTTGCGCATTTACCGGCCACCGGCCAAAAAGTTTTCCATGGGGCTATGACGAAAGCGCCCCCGGCTGCGTTCTCTTGAAGGAAGTCCTAGCGGTGCAGATCTCCGCGCTGGCAGAGCAAGGTGTGACGGACTTTTTGTCAGGTATGGCTCAAGGGGTAGATCTCTGGTGCGCTCAGATTGTCCTTGACCTGAAAAAGAAAAATCCTGCGCTGAAGCTCCATGCCAACCTCCCCTGTGAAGGGCAAGAGAGCAAGTGGTCAGTTTCAGCGCGGGAAATCTATCATTCAATTTTGGAGCAGGCTGACGAGGTTGTCTATGTGGGGCAGGAGTACAGCCGTGGTTGTATGCTGGAGCGGAACCAGTACATGGTGGACCACTCGTCCATTCTGCTGGCCGTCTACAATGGGGCCTGCCGAAGCGGGACGGGGATGACAGTGCGCTATGCCCAGCAACTCAAAAAAGAGCTTTACATACTTGATCCGGTCACCAGAGAAATTACTCACAAGCCTGCCAACGTGGATGCGGTTTCTTCAAAAAAGCCAGTTGAGATTTTTCCCAGTATGTGTTAGAATTTATATAGAATTTTCTTGAAAGCCCTTGCTCTGCGGCAAGGGCTTTGCATTAAGGAGACGTCCAATGTTTTACCGTATGATAACCAACGCCCGCAATCGCTGGCTAACATCTCAGGATTGTACCGTCAAAGACCTGATTGGCTATATCGAAAGCACCGGTCAGATGCGGGACGCACAGGTCGATGCCGTCAAAACATACCTTTTCCTCAAGATTGGCTGTGACAGCAAGCCGCTCTCCAGTCTTTTTCGGGAGGGGTGCTTCAACACGTTGGATTTACAGACTGTAGAGCTTTCCACCACAACCCGGACTTATCTGGAAGGTCATCCGGCGGCGGCAGCTCTACTGGAG
>NZ_CAJMXG010000554.1:0-1154 GCF_905219725.1 Oscillibacter sp. CU971 | reverse complement strand
GCTAAAAACCTATCAAAAGCAGGTCATGGACGATCTGACCTCCTATCTGGGCCATTTGAACCGGGACGGCGATATGTTTGCCGCCTGGAAAGGCTACTGGATGGACAAGGACATTGCTGTCGGGCTGGGTGGCGTACCGGCCTACAAGTCCGCCATTCCCGGCGTCCCCCATGTCTGCACAAAAGTCCCCACCGGCGGCGGAAAAACCTTTATGGCCTGTGCCGCCCTCAAACGCATTTTTGACACCATGCCCATGGACAAGCCCCAGGTTGTTGTATGGCTTGTGCCGTCGGACTCCATCCTCACCCAGACCATCCGGAACCTGTCTAATCCAGACCACGAATACCGCCTGCGGCTCAATTCGGACTTTGCCGGACGGGTGGGCGTGTACACGAAAGAAATGCTTCTGAGCGGCCAGCAGTTCTCCCCGGACACCGTCCGGGAGATGCTGACAGTTTGTGTGCTAAGCTACGCTTCCCTGCGGATCGACAGCAAGAAAAAGGATGTTCGCAAAGTCTACCAGGAGAACGGAAACCTGCTGAAATTTGCCCAGTATTTCAAGGATGATTCCGTACTGCTGGCCGATACGCCGGACACAGCGTTGATCCAGGTGCTACGGCAGTTGTCCCCCGTGGTAGTGGTGGACGAAAGCCACAACGCCGGGTCGGATTTGAGCGTGGAGATGCTGAACAATTTGAACCCGTCCTTTGTGCTGGACTTGACCGCCACCCCCAGGAAGAACAGCAATATCCTCTCCTATGTGGACGCACGGGAGCTGAAAAAAGAAAACATGGTGAAGCTCCCGGTTGTGGTGTATAACCGTACCTCCCGCCAGAGTGTGATCCAGGACGCCATTCATTTCCGAAGCAGCATTGAGCGTCAGGCGATAGCGGAGAATGAAGCGGGCGGGGAATACATACGTCCTATTGTTCTGTTTCAGGCCCAACCCAAGATCAACGAGGACAGTGAAACCTTTGATAAGATCAAGACCATGCTGGTGGATATGGGGATACCGAAAGAGGAGATCGCGGTCAAGACCTCCAAGGTAGACGAGCTGGGGAAAACGGACCTCATGAGCCGGGATTGTCCGATCCGGTATATTATCACGGTCAACGCCCTCAAGGAAGGGTGGTACTGCCCTTTTGCGTACATTC
>NZ_CAJMXG010000553.1:0-1156 GCF_905219725.1 Oscillibacter sp. CU971 | reverse complement strand
GCGGCCTCACCGTTTTCTGCTGTGCAGCCCGGCGCTTGCCGGTGTGGTCGTAGCCCATGGAGACTACCAGCAAATAGCTGTTCCCTCGTTTTCTGATACTTGCCATTTCACATTTTCCCTTCTGTCCTCAGTCCGGCTGAGGTTTCTTTTGGCAAGCACAAACATACTCTAATCCTCGACGAATAGCTACTGTTTTTGAGCGCAGGAAGAAGATTCTACGAAAGCACCAATCACGCACTCACAGAATCTCTGTCGCTGAAATCGAACATCGTCCGCGTGTACCGCGCCGCCGCTTCTCGTTTGAGCTGTAACTGTGGGTGGCAGTAGGTCCTCTCCAAGAATCCAGTGTCACCATGACCGGCCAGCTCCGCCACCGTCTGCTTGTCCACGCCGTTGTGGAGCATGGTGGACACAAAATAATGCCGGAGGGTGTGAAGGTGGAATTCTCTCGGAAATCCATTCTCGTCATAGAGCCGACGGAGGTGCCGGGAAAAAGTATCGGGGTGCATCAGTTCACCGTACTCGTTCGTGAACACATAGTCGCTCATCTCGAAGCCGCTTTCCTGCGCCTCGTACATTTTGTAGTAGCAGTAACTGCGGAGGACCGTCGTCATCTCCTCGCTAATGTAGATCGCCCGGGCTTGGCCGTTCTTGGTCGGCCCCTCCACCACGCCTTTCCCTGGGACCGAGCTGCGGGAGCGGCTGACCGTCAGGATACACTCGTCGCCGTTCATGATGAGGTCGTCCCACTTTAAGGCGCATAGCTCTCCGCGCCGACAGCCGGTGTAAATCGCCAGGGCATAAAAAGTCTTGTAGGGGTCCTCCTCGTTGGCGAGGACGTCCAGGAATCGGTGAGCTTCTGCATCCGTGGGAATCATCTGTATCCGGCGGGCCGTATCCGGCAGGTCGATCATCCGGGCGGGATTTTTTTCGATGATCTCGTTCCGCTTGGCGTCGTTCAGCACGGCGGAGACAACCGTCAAGTATTTCTGGACAGTTGCCTCTTGAATCGGTTTGCTGTGATACGTCCGTTTCCGTAGCTCTACCAGCAGATTCTCCAGAGCGATGGGCCGGAGTTTATTTAAGGAAGCACTGATTAAAGCAGGTAAAAGCCAGGCAAACAGACGAAGGTAATGGAAACGACCAATAAAGGGCC
>NZ_CAJMXG010000552.1:0-1158 GCF_905219725.1 Oscillibacter sp. CU971 | reverse complement strand
AAGCTAGGGGACCAGAGGAGGCCGCCGCTAGAATCGTAGCCTGTGGCCGGGAGGGTTTCCACGTAGTTGTCGTAGGCGGCTTTAGCCTCATCCTTGGAGAAAGAACCCCCGCCTGTTGGACCTGAACCAAAACTGCCGCCAGGGCGAAAGTCAGGATACAGCGAATCATCGGAATTAGGATTGCCATCTTTCCAGCCTTTATAAATCCCATAAACATAGGTATAAAAGTCAATGGTATCATAGAGCGGGCTTCCGGTAGAAATCGCATGCGCAGGAAGGGTCGCAACAAACAGCATCAATACCGCCAGAAAACCGGATAAAATCCTATATACATTTTTCCTCATGAATTGACACCGCCTTATTATGTATGGTAAACTAAAAAATAGAGAGAATGCTATATGGAAGAATATCAATATTACTGTATCCAACTCACAAGAGGAGAACTGGACGAGATATCAATTGCTTTGAAAAATCGCATAGATTACCTCAAAAAAGCATTGAAAGAAGTACATTCCATAGAAGCAAAAGAGGTCATCGGGGAAGCCCTTAAAACGTGTATCAGCGCACAGCAAGAAACGACATACGCAGGACAACCCGCTAAATACCGCTATCAATGAAAGCATCTACTAAAACGAGAGAGGAAAAGAAAATGAAAGTCATCATTGGTGAAGACTGGATCAGCCTCCTGGACCGCCTAAGCTACCGTGAGATCATCGGAATTGCATACGATAGCACACTTGCAGGAGTCCTTGCGTACATTCTTTTTGGACTTATCTGTTTTTTAGCAGTTGTTGGATTGCTTACCGTCTTAAAATGGATTTTCTTTGGAAGAAGCAAAAAGGAAGACCCGGGAAAGATATGGTTACGTACAGGAAAGTTCTAACACAAGGGCCGCTTAGCGGCCCTTCTTCTTTTGGCGGAGCCGGAGCCAGAGAGCGGGAAGCCACCGGGCCAGGGAACGGCCCAGGCAGTAAGAACCGCATGCCATGCCATAAATCATGAAGGGCAAGGCAAAGACGAAAAGAGCGGTCNTNCCTCGGCCCCCTCTACGTTCATTTCCCTTGCAATGCGTTCGTGGTTCGGCCAGATTTCGAGGCGGGGACATTCATCTGGGAAATTTGGGACAGGAGCCTCTGAAATCACCAAATCCAGAGCGGA
>NZ_CAJMXG010000551.1:0-1160 GCF_905219725.1 Oscillibacter sp. CU971 | reverse complement strand
CCCTCGATCCACTTGCAGAGCTCCCGCCACTCGTCCAGCTTGTGGTTGCGCCGGTGCTGGTAGATGTTGGACAAGACCTCGTAGTTCAGCATGACCGTCCGCTTCTGGTTATAGCTGGAGGGGAGAAGTTGGATCATCTGCCACCAAAGTTCTTTTTTTAACTTTGCGCAGCATTCCTCCGACAGGGCCTGATTATTTCGATTCGGTTTGGTGTTGGTCGAAATATATGCAGCCCTGTAAGCATTTAAGGTGTCGATAGTTGTTTTTAACACCGCCAGTGGCGGTAAAATTCCATGACCAGGTTCTCCCAGCAGATGTTCGTGGCTGAAATCGTCCAGCGTGAACTCCTTGGCGTGAATCTTGTGCATGGTGGAGCAGGAGTTGGCGACCGTACCCACCTTATAGGTGTCGAACTCCTTCCACCAATAGAGCGGGGCGGTGATGTCGACGTACACCGCGATCATCCGACGGAACTTGCCGTCAACCGAACCGGCCTTGGCCAGCCGCAGCATCAGGTCGAGGTCGTTGGGGCCGATCTTAAAATGCGTTTCGCCTGTGGCTTTGATGGTTACAAATACTGTGTCACTTTTGTCCCAACTGTTCATCGGGTTTCGCATTCCGCGGATTGTGGGCTTCCAGCCCGTCACCTCGGTTTTTTCAATCAGGATCATCTGGTTTCCTCCTTGTCCTTTTTCAGTATGAGCTGTCGAGTGAGCATTCCGTACAGGAACTGGTTGTCTTTGAACTCGCTGAAAATATCAGCAAGTCTGTCGAATGCTTGCGCATAGGCATCGGCTTTTCCCATGGCGTATCCATGGTCAAACACTTTCTGCTCATTCTGCGTGAGAATCGCAGATTTGTCTTCGTTCATGTTTTTCTCCCTTCAATAATTCGCCTCTTCCCGTCTGTATCAGCATCAATCGTGGAAAGGAAACTGTTCTCTTCATCATGAAATGTGATGTCGGTCGGGTCAACACGGCGGACGCCATCCTTGAACTCCACAATGCCAAACACATGGCTATACACACCCGCGGGCTGCCCTCCGACCATTGGGCTTGCCGGAAGCGGCTTTGAATAGTGCTCCCACACATGGAAATATCCAACCTCATCGTTGACTACACAAAGTCTGGTCTGGTGTTTGATAGTCATATTAAGACCTG
>NZ_CAJMXG010000550.1:0-1164 GCF_905219725.1 Oscillibacter sp. CU971 | reverse complement strand
AAGAAGCCACGGAATGCATCAAGTACATCGCTACTGGCATCCAGCAGCCCCAGCAGAACCAGTAAAAGCGCAAAAAGATAGCCGCCCACCCCGTCAAGAGTAGCGGCTATCTAAGCACGAAACACGGGGCGGCATGGCCTACCACGTGCCGCCCTCATGATACCACACCATGCCCGACAAATCAACCTCGACAGGCCAGCAGGCCGGAAAGGAAACTGAACATGAAAAAAACAATGCTGACTTACAGAACGCTTGACCGCTTTGAGACACTGGTTGACATTAGCACACTGACCGCCGAGCAAATCAAAAAAATTGAGTTTGACGCCTACTGTGCCAATATGGGCCGCACGGGCGAAACCGTCGAGGAATCCGAGGAATCCGCCTGGGCCTGGTTTGTTCACCTGGTAAATGACGTTGACCATATGGGCCTCAACCTTTTCGCCACCCCCTAACAGCCCGCAAGGCCGACGGCATCCCGCCGCCGCTGGTGCAAGCCCAGCCGCCGGACAACCCCGGCGGGCGCTCATGGGCCGAAAGACCCGGAACACATCAACCCAACCCCAAAATTTACAGGAGGTTTTACCATGACAAACACCGAAATTATCTACAATGCCGCTATTGCCCACGGCATCCCCCAGGAACAGCTTGACGCCTGCCTCCAGCGCGGCGACCTGCCTTTCCACACCGCCGCCGATTGGTCTAAGCGCGGCTACCAGGTCCAGAAGGACGCCGCCCCGCTCTTTGACTGCTACCTCTGGAAGCACACCAATAAGCCCAGCGCCGCGACCATCAAAGCCGCCGAGGACGCAGGCAAGGAGGCCCCGGAGCAGTCCCCGCACTTTTACCAGAAACTTTCTTACATCTACGGCCCCGCCCAGGTGGAGCGGACCCCCGCCGCGCCGGACCTCGCAACCCTGAAAGCCCGCCTTGACGCGCTCCCCGGTCTGACCTACAAAGTCAAGGGCGAAAAAACCAGCTCCCCTAACGTCTGGTTGTCCGGCGACGTGGAAGCCCACGCCGAAACCATCAAGGCATTGGGCGGCATCTGGAGCAAGAAAAAATCCGCCTATTGGATTAAGCCCAGCACAGCCACGGCGGGGGACAAGCCCGCCGCGCCGGTCCCCTCCATCATGGAGGACGCCCCCGCCGCCCCGGCTCCGATGC
>NZ_CAJMXG010000549.1:0-1164 GCF_905219725.1 Oscillibacter sp. CU971 | reverse complement strand
GGCCAGACTGAGTGAGATCGCTACGCTTCTCAAGGATGGGCTGGTCGAGGATGGTGAGGAAGAAGCCTATCGCTACATGGTCGGTGTTGTCGAACTGTCGGACACCGAGGCTGAATATCTGGGGCTAGACATGGAGCGATACAGAGAGGCTACAGTTGAAGATGCCGATAACCCCACAGTTCCGACTAGCACAGATGGCGATTACAGCCCGGCCCATCCCTGGGATGCACCTGGAATGAGTGTGTCCGATTTCATATAGGCGATAGTAAGCGGGGCTGAGTGAGATGAAACACTACATTCCGTATGCCCGATCAGATGTCTGTAACAGTCAGGTGGATGAGCTGATTGAGTGGCTGGGAGTAAATGAGCTTTTGGAGAAGATGCGCCAGCTCCCACCTGAGCAGGAGTTCGCTATCCTCCTGGATTTCTTGGCGGAGTTCGCTGGTGCGCTTGATTTGTCCGAGCATCGAATGGCTGAGACATGGGTTGAGCAATCGGCAATCAGCTACACAGCTCACACCGAGGCCGTGAGGAAAGTCAAGCAGCGGTTGACCGAGCTTTACAGAGCACAGGGCAAATGAGTTGTGTTCCATTAGGGTTGGCGTTCACTCTGGGACGTACCAGAAGTCGGAAATCAATTCTAATGGAACTCTTTTTCATAGTGCTGTTAGGGTGTACCCTAACGGCACTTTACCATTACTATGAGAGGGTTAGATAGGAAGAGTGGATAAATCCGGGTGTGTATGCAAGAGCAGAACACCATCAGGCAGGAAGTCTTGATGAAAGAGCTGGGCGTCGATGAAGTCTACATAGACCGCATGAGTGGTAAGAATACGGATCGTCCGGAATTGAAGAAGATGATGGAGTACGTTCGCCGGGGCGATACAGTGATCGTAGAGAGCATCAGTCGGTTCGCCAGAAACACCCGCGACTTACTGGACTTGGTGGAGAGGTTGACGGCCAAGGGTGTTGAGTTCGTGAGCAAGAAGGAAGCCTTGGATACGACCACGCCAACCGGGAAGTTTATGCTGACCATCTTCGGAGCCGTGGCAGAGCTGGAGCGAGAGTACATTCTCCAGAGGCAGCGGGAGGGGATNGCTATCGCAAAGGAGCAGGGAAAGTACACCGGGAGAAAGGCCAAGCAGTTACCTGACTTTGATAAGG
>NZ_CAJMXG010000548.1:0-1167 GCF_905219725.1 Oscillibacter sp. CU971 | reverse complement strand
TTAGTGTGGACCGCCAGCCCCGATGGGCAAAAGAACCGACTTATTTTCGCCGTGACGGAACTGATTCCGACGGACCAGCTTGCCTCGAAGCCTCTGAGCGTTCCGCCGACGCCCTATTTGAAAAGAACCATTCACAGGGCCTCTAAGACGGAAGTGCGCTGCCGCCGTTTCTATTGCGCGGTAGGAACGGCGCTCGCGTGCTTTGAGCGCTTTGATTGGTCTCTCTTGGGCGGGCCCCAGAAATTGCAGCGTGGAAGCACGCTCAAGCGGCAGCCGTCACAGGGCTTCTCCGTCGTGCTGCCCCGGGGTCATACGCCCCTGGGCTTCAGTGAAAACAGCCTTTCTATGGTTCTCCCCAACCGTTCCACGTCCTTCCGGGCCTATGGATTTGTGGAGGAACAAGCAGAAACAGAGGCCGTTTTTTCCGACGGAGAAAGAAACATCATCCAAAAATTTATCCGCAAGTACTGTGGAGCGGACTTGGGGGCCTACCGGGAGTTCTGGGGCGCCAGCATTCTGTGTATGTCCAATCCCATTCTGTGGGACTATAAGAGCTTTGGCGTGGATGCGCAGAAGCAGCTGTATCTCCTGCTCCTGCCCCGGGAGGAACAGGATGTGAAGGGGATGCGCTACATGGTCCATATGCAGCACCTCTTCGGGGCCGCAGACGCCAATATCTCCGAAGTCACTTCGGAGATTCTCAAATTTCCCCTTCCAAATCCAGATCTGGAGCCACAGCTATACCTTTGGGACAAACAGGGGAATCTGCTGGAAATCAGGCCGCTTTCCTTCTTCGGTTCGATCTCCCATTTCTCCGAGCGGCAGCGCAAGCTCCCCAACGGAGAGAGCACAGCAATATGGCCCGAGGACTATTACAAATCCCGCCGGAACGAAAAGAACCTGCTGACGCAGCAGGAAGAAGACCGCATGTACAAAAGCCTGGAGAAAAAGGGTCGGTTCTTCTATTTCAGGGCCGGAGAGACAACCCGCGCTTGTCATACGGTGGGAAAGCTCCTCTCCACGGCGGGGCTTGACATAACAATCTGCGATATGTATCTGAATGGAAAGGGCTTTGACGACTGTGTCAAGGGCTGGATTCGGTGCAGGAGCCTTACGCTGTTCGCCTCAAAAAACTGGCTGCGTAAAAAGGAGGACGGATCTTAGGAT
>NZ_CAJMXG010000547.1:0-1172 GCF_905219725.1 Oscillibacter sp. CU971 | reverse complement strand
CACTTAGACTGACCGGAGCAGATATAGGCCAGCGCTCTTGGAAGGGTCCCACAATTCCACAGGGGGTGGTGCGTACCCGTAAACACACACCCCTGTGGAATTGTGGGACCTGCCAGTGTTTGCCTCCATAGGTGCTTACAGACAAAACTTACCTTTATGTTTATATCTTGTATTCCTATATTCCGTTCTCCGTTAGCTGGCATAAATGCTTACAGACAAAACTTAGGTTTGGTATAGAATATCGTTCTCAGATGTTCGCTGTCCGGGTCGCCTGCTTACGCTGGCGACAGGTAACGGAATGAACGGCAGAATCAGACCGGCAGGAACCGGTCCAGGTGTCGGGATGAACGAGTGAAAGCTCAAATACTATGTGAAATGCGAGGTAACAAGTATGCTGAACAAAATTACTATCATGGGCCGTCTGTGCGCTGCCCCTGAACTCCGCCATACGCAGAACGGGATTGCCGTCTGCAACGTCAGAATCGCCGTGGAACGGAACTTCGCCGACCAGGACGGCGAGCGCGGGACCGACTTCTTCGATGTCGTCGCCTGGCGAGGAACCGCTGAGTTCCTGAATAACTACTTCACCAAGGGGCGGACAGTCCTGCTGGACGGGCGGCTCCAGACTCGGAACTGGACTGACCGGGACGGCAAGAAGTGTGTGTCCGTCGAAATCGTCGCGGAGAACGCTTACTTCACTGATTCCAAGCCCGCTGAGAGCGCTGATTCCAAACCCGCCGAGAGTGCCAAGCCCGCTGAGAGTGCGCCGGAGGCCCCCAAGGGCCGCAAGAATAAGAAGGCCGCGTGAGAACCAATAGGGGGGGGGGGGGAGGCGAAAGCCTCCCCCCCTATTTTCATTTTTAAGGAGGCAGAACGATGCGAACCACAGGAGAGAGTCTTTCCATCAGCGTACCCCAGGCGGCGAAGCTGCTGAACATCAGCAAGCCCACGGCCTATATTCTGGCGAGGCGGGAGGATTTCCCTTCGTTCCAGGTGGGGAACCGGATTCTGGTTTCCGTGGCCGGGCTTGCCGAATGGGTAGAGGCCCAGGCCGGTACGCGCAATGATGGCTGAGAAAAGCGTCCTGCATGAACGCCTGAACAATTTGCAGCGCAACCAAGCTGCGCACCCGGAGTTCGACACCGCTGTGATACGCTCCATGGCCCGTATGC
>NZ_CAJMXG010000546.1:0-1175 GCF_905219725.1 Oscillibacter sp. CU971 | reverse complement strand
CCGCTCAGGGAGCTTGACGGGCAGTGCCCGCCATGCGAACAAGGGCGTCTGCCGACGGTCTCCGTCGGCGGTTCAGAAAAAGAATGGCCCCGGAACAGCCATTGCCCGCTCCGAGATCTTATTGAGCGCCAGTACATCAACAGACCCAGTATTCAACACACCCCCACTCTGTATTTGTTTCCGTCCGGGCCCGGAGGGACCGGACGCAGAAAGACTATTTCCCCCGGCCCCGAAGGGGACGGGAAGAGAAAGGCTATTTTCACCCGGATCCTCCGGACCCGGATGAAAACAGTCTTTCTTGAGGTTGGTAATTTGTTCGATATGGATATAGAATATGGTGGCATTCATGTACGAAGACCACATTATCCGTGGCTGGACAGGTCATTTGTAGAACCGATTTTGGAAACTGAATTGAATTTCTTGATTTGGGCTATGCCGTTCAAAAAACATAGCGATAAGCCTGATACAATAGACTATCCAATTTCGGTTATTATGGATTTGCGTTATCCAAAGCTAAAGAAGAAACTTGTGGATTATATCCCGTATTTGATGCGTCCGTTGTAAAGATAGAAAAAAAATATGGCCTATGTCATAAATGACATAGGCCATACGTTGGAAGATTAGTCTGGGTATGCAGTGTAAATATCGTAGGTGAAGTCGAGACCATACTTGTCAGGGTCAGGTCTGCCCAAGTCCCATAGCATGACGTTTACACCACTATTACCAATGTTTGCATCAGTGGTGCAGAGCATGTTTGGAATTCCATTGATAGTCTTTCTGTCGCTGATGATGGCGACATGCATCAGACGTCCTTGATTGTCTACGTTGATGATAAGGTCGCCGACACGGGCTTCATCATAGCTGACTTGCCGGAAGGCGACGTCTTGGCCGAAGATATAGTCGAATACGCGAGCGGCCCATCCGCCACAGCCGGCNTTGGTGCTGACAAGTCCGCCAGCATCAAACGTATACGTTGTGGTAATCTGGCGAATAGCAGCGGGTCCGCTGTATCTGCCAGTGTCGGTCTTTGCAGGATACTGGGCGCGAAGCTCGTTCATGAGTTCCGTCACGTTCNCGACCGTGATGGGCTTGCCGTTTGTCAGAGTTCCGGCAGCAGGAGTGTTGGGCGTTTCAGGCTTCTCAGGTTCTACAGGAGTTGTGTTGCCGGTNTNAGC
>NZ_CAJMXG010000545.1:0-1176 GCF_905219725.1 Oscillibacter sp. CU971 | reverse complement strand
GCATTGTCGAGTGCGACGGCGAAAAGCCCAGATGGTTCAGAGACCACATTGACGATTTTCCAATCGCCTAGTACGTCTTTATAAAAATCAGACAGAGGAGCATCCCAAACAGCCCAGTTCCAGAGATTTCGATCTGGGCCAATGGCGTCATCGGCGAAAGTTTCAACGCTAGCGCCAAAATCGTAGTGGACCAATTCATCTTCATAGGCCAACTGGCTAGCGGCAATAGCGCACATCAAATCGTCATAGCCCTCTTTCACGGCGACGCTGCATACTGCCTGTACGTCGGGATAGTCCGCCAGTGCCGCCGTGATCTCCACACGGCCCAGCTTGTGGGCCGTCAGCGTATTGCCGGAGACGGAGACAACCTCCGGGTCACTGCTGGTGAGGGTATGCCGCGCCCCCGCTGGGGTGGTGGTTACTGTGACATTTTCCGTTTTGCCAATAGAGAGGCTGAGTGATTCGGGAGAAATAAAAATCTGCGGCGCATCCGGTGGAGACGCTTGTACAATTTGGAGCTTTGTTTCCTTCCAGTCCAGCAGTTCGCTGGCATCCGCATTGGTAGCAATAACGTAAATCTGCTGACCCGGCGCGAAAATACTGCCGGGGGCAAACGACGTGGCCTGGGAGGTTAATTCAACGTATGTATCCCGGTCCTGAAGCAGAAATACGCGCCCATTTTCTATGCCGTCCCAGTCCACAGACACGCTGACAGTGGCGGTTTCTTCGCTGCTTTGAGTATAGGATTGCGGGGTAGTCAACAAATCAACCGTCTGGCCATTTTTTGTCAGGGCTGCGGATTGAATAACGGGTGTCGAGGTATCCGCTTCCCCATCCAACAGCTCAAACCGGATTTCGAACCGCTGCGCATACTGATGTGCAGCAGAGTTCTTATTGCAGTAAATAGTCAAACCTGGGCAATCGCGTCCCCATTCTAATCCATAAGTATCAATATCCGTCACGCTCTCAGGAATGGTCAAGCTGGTCAAACTGGTACAGCCCTTGAAAGCATTCCTGCCGATACTAGTCACACCGCTTGGAATAACAAGTGTGGATAAACTGGTACAGCCGTAAAAAGCGTTTTCTCCAATCGTTTTCATATGAAGTGTCTGTCCGTTCTGCACAAGCTGTTTGCACCATTGCTGCTTTCAGCACTTTACTCAAGCGGTTTTAGCC
>NZ_CAJMXG010000544.1:0-1179 GCF_905219725.1 Oscillibacter sp. CU971 | reverse complement strand
TACCCAGCGGGAAACTTGTACGCATAGGAACCCCCGTTTTACATAGGAGGGCAGATTATGGCACACACGAGGACCAGCTACCACAAGGAAGTGAAAACGGCCTCTTTCCAGGGCCGGACGATTACCGTTGAAAACCTGACCCCTATTCTCGCCCCCAAGGTGCGGGACAAGCGCAAGCGGGAGATCGAGACGGGGCTTTATTCCGTGTTCCGCAAGTACGCTCCGGGCCGCGCGGAAATGCGCTGACCGGGTGACATCCTTGTGATTTGGGGCTGTCTTTGGTATAATATACTTGTAAAGGTTGACAGTTCCATTCCGATACGGAAAGGAGCCGACAATGGAAAATCGCATTGACGCTATCTACGCGAGACAGTCTGTGGACCGTAAAGACAGTATCAGCATTGAAAGCCAGATCGAGTTCTGCAAGTACGAGCTGCGGGGAGGGAATTTCAAGGACTACAAGGACGGGCCTGTTAAAATAGGACTAAATCAGCAACACCCCACAGCAAGGGGCGCACTGGTTTAGTCCTGTTTTTATTCTATGAACATAGAAGGAGGCCAAAATGAGCAAAGCAGCCAAAATTACGGCAATCTGCAACCAGAAAGGCGGAGTTGGCAAGACTGTAACAACGGTCAATTTGGGAATCGGGCTGGCACGGGAAGGCAAGAAGGTCCTCCTGGTGGACGTAGACCCCCAAGGTTCGCTTACCGCCAGCCTGGGCTATCAGCACCCGGACCAGCTTGAAGGGACCCTTGCCGATGTGCTGGGGTTTATCATTACGGATAAGCCTGTACTTCCCGGAATGGGTATCATCCATCAGGCGGAGGGCGTTGATCTTCTTCCCGCCAACATTGAGTTGTCCGGTCTGGAGGTTACGCTGGTGAACACCATGAGCCGTGAGACAATCCTGCGCGAATACCTGAACAGCGTCCGGGAACAGTACGATGTGATTCTGCTGGACTGCTGCCCATCACTCGGTATGCTGACCATCAACGCCCTGGCCGCTGCGGACGAAGTAATCATTCCTATGCAGGCGCATTACCTTTCCATCAAGGGATTGGAACAGCTCATCCGCACTATATCAAAGGTGAAGCTGAAAATCAACCCTCGTTTGGACATTGCGGGTATTCTCATAACCATGGCGGATATGAGGACCAACTACTCCCGTGAGATTGTAG
>NZ_CAJMXG010000543.1:0-1182 GCF_905219725.1 Oscillibacter sp. CU971 | reverse complement strand
GTTTCATACCCCGCGCCCCCTTTCCCTTATTTTATCACATCTTCCATTATTTCGGGGAATTAAATCAGCGTTTCCTTGAATATCTTTCAGGGAGTAGTTCAGATACAGCATGATCGTGGCACAGCTATGCCTTAAATCATGAAAGCGAATCCGGCGGAGGCCGTACTTGCTCAAAATCTGCTGAAACTTCTGAGAAACATAGTCCGGCTGGATCAGCGTACCCATCTGGTCTACACAGACGAAATCCAAAAAGCGCTGGTCGTAACAAGCCCCGCACAGGTCCCTCTGGTATGCCTGATGCTGTTGCAGGTTCATGAAATACTGATAGGTATACTGGCAAAGGGGCAATGTCCGCATACTGGTATCGCTCTTGGTCGTATTTTCCCGGACAATGGCTCTAATTTCCCCATTGTGCTTTTCTTTGACGACGGTAGTGGAAATGGTAATGGTGCCTTGCTTGAAGTCAATTGCCGACCAGCGTAAGCCCAGCAGTTCAGAACGCCGGAGGCCGTAGAAGCTCGCTAGGAAAATCGGTACGGCAATCGGCTCGCTGGCTGTTAGTTGCAGCAGGTTCGCAATCTCCTGAACCGTGTAAGGCTCCGCCCCACGATAACGAACGTGGCTGGGCTTCTCGGCGAAGTCAGCCACGTTCTCACGGATATAACGATGCTTCACAGCCCATTGCAGGGCAGTCCGAATCATGGCGTGATGCTTGATAACGGAATTGGGGCTGAGGCCCTTTTTAACTACCGTCACCCCTTCGATACCTACGACGGTCAGGATGTGCTGATTTTCGAGGAGTTCCGGGGCGGTCTGAAACATGGCGATATGTTGAACTACTTGGACGGCTATCCCCTCCTGCTCCCCTGCCGCTATTTCAACCGTCAGGCGTGCTACACCAAAGTATTTATCATCACCAACATCCCCCCGGACGTTCAATACATGAACGTGGACCTTGCCAGCCGGGAAGCGTTTTACCGCCGTATTCACAAAGTGATTGAGTTCTGCGACGGCGGCAAGTTCACGGAGTACGTCAGCGTACAAGCCTACATAGACCGTCACATATGGGCGGACAACTTTGCCGATATCCAAGCGATGGATTTAGGGAAGCACTGATTAAAGCAGGTAAAAGCCAGGCAAACAGACGAAGGTAATGGAAACGACCAATAAAGGGCCATATTG
>NZ_CAJMXG010000542.1:0-1186 GCF_905219725.1 Oscillibacter sp. CU971 | reverse complement strand
GAGG
Organism: Oscillibacter sp. CU971; assembly: GCF_905219725.1. Classification (NCBI taxonomy): domain Bacteria; kingdom Bacillati; phylum Bacillota; class Clostridia; order Eubacteriales; family Oscillospiraceae; genus Oscillibacter; species Oscillibacter sp. CU971. The sequence continues at coordinate 1,182 of NZ_CAJMXG010000542.1, read as the reverse complement.
AAAGGGGCGGGGGGAAAAGGGGCTGACCGCTTCCTCTCCAAACAATTTTATCTACATCTGAACGGAGGTTTTGAACATGAAAATGCCCCTGGCGTATGTCACCGCCGCCTGGAGCGCGGACCCCGTGGAGGCCACGGAGCAGGCCGTCCGCTACTGCCGGGCCGTCTACGAGGCGGGGTTCTCCCCCATCTGCCCCACGCTGTACCTCCCCCTGTTTCTGAACGACGCTGTACCGGAGGAGCACAAGAGCAGTATTGATATGAGCCGGGACCTGCTGCGCCGCTCCCGTGTGCTGGTGGTGTGCGGCCACGCTGTCACCGAGGCGGTGAAAAATGACATCGCCGTGGCCCAGCGGCTCAAGATCACGGCCACCACCCTGGAGGGTATTCTGACGGTAAAGGGGCAGGGCCGCTGCTGACCCTGGCGAGCCTCTTTGACGGGATCGGCGTGTTCCCCCTGGCCGCCCGGCGTCAGGGGATCGTCCCCCTGTGGGCCAGCGAGATCGAAAAGGCCCCCGTCTCCATCACGAAACGCCACTTCCCGGATATGGAGCACCTGGGGGACATTACCCGGCTCCACGGCGGCGAGGTCCCGCCCGTGGACATCATCACATTCGGGTCCCCCTGTCAAAATCTCTCCAGCGCAGGCCGCCGTGAGGGGCTGGGCGGGTCAAAATCCAGCCTGTTCTTCCAGGCGGTCCGTATCATAGAGGAAATGAGGGATGCCACTGGAGGTCAATTTCCAACAATCGTTATTTGGGAAAACGTCATGGGAGCTCTGCTATCAGGAAACCGGCTGGATTTTAGAGCCGTCCTGCAATCTCTCACAAACACCGAAATTCCAATGCCTGCTTCCGGGCGCTGGGCCAATGCCGGAATGGTACGAGGCGGAGGCCGTGACGTGTGCTGGCGTCTGCTGGACGCCCAGCATTGGGCAGACCCCCGGCTGGCCCGCCGTCAGCGGGTGTTTGTCGTGGCCGATNTTGGAGGCCGACGTGCCGGAGCGGTCCTGTTTAAGCCCCGCCGCCTGTTCCCGGCTCCTGCGCCTTGCGGAGACTTTGGGCTGCCCCCCGCCGGAGGCANTCGAATATCTGCTTTTGAAACAGGGGGGCCGCTACCAGTCGTCCACCCCTTTCAAGGCTACCGTATGCGGGGGGCGGCCAAGGCGGGGGACGTCGGGAAC
>NZ_CAJMXG010000541.1:0-1188 GCF_905219725.1 Oscillibacter sp. CU971 | reverse complement strand
TGTATAAGAGACAGCCATAGTTATACGCAAAAGCCAGGCATTTTGCGAAGAAATACACGCCGTCAAGGGGACGGCTGCTAATGTCCCTATGGAAGGTGAGTTTGATATTGTAACGTTCGCCCTCTGCCGGAACATCACTCTCTCCAAATATTTCGTCCATAATCTGGCGGACAAGGGGAAGAAACTCGACATCAACAACCCATGCGCGCTTTTTCGGATTCCATCTTGCGCCGCTAATCTGCTTGATTCTCGCTACAAATGTGCTGTGGTAAGGCGTTTGAATATACGCCTTCTTACCTCTGGTCGCGATTTTCACAAAAAATGTCCTTTCAAACTATCGTATTTTAATCCAATTTGGGGGAAAGGCAGGGCTGGGGGAAGGATTTCATCGTATTCCCCCAGCCCCATGGAATCTTTATTGCGGTTCAGCTCGCATCAGAAGTGGGAGGTGCCATAGTCGGAACGAAAGGCGCCATAGGCGGAGCAGGAGGCACCATAGTCGGAACGAAAGGCGCCATAGGCGGAGCAGAAGGCGCCATAGTCGGAGCAGGAGGCGCCATAGTCGGAGCAGAAGGTGCCACAGGCAGAGTGGAAGGCAGCGTGTCCGGCTTCAACGAAAGGGGTTGCGGCACGCGGCGCAGTCCATAATAGGACTCAACATCGGTAAAAGAGTTAAAGTTGTCTGCGGTTATACCAAACTGGAACTGAGTCCACTCGGTCAGTCCATATTCGCTAATCATTGGCTCTGGTTTTCCCATAGCGCATAAAATGAATTCTTCGTCATTGCCACAAGGACCCTCTCCCCATGGAAAATCCAAATCATGCGTAAGATCTTCCAGCCGGCTGAAAAATTCCGTGTCGGACAGCGGCTTATTCAAAAAGCGGCACTTTTTATACCAGCCAAGGTACAGGTCGAATACGAAGTTGCAAGGAAGATAGTACCAGGCGCATTGACTCAGCACCGACCATACAAAGAGCAAAAAGGAGTCAAACGTCTTCTCCCAGGCACTTTCGAAATGGCCGGCATAGCCTGCAATGGTGCCATGCGTCTTGATGTAGTTGTCCATTGGACAATCCGTTCTTTCGCCATTAAAAATCGATTTCATGATTACTCCATTCTCGAAGCGGCAGGCGCTTCGCTAGGTTTTTTAAAAAAATAGACACCTTGCTGATCTCTTGTTAGCAATG
>NZ_CAJMXG010000540.1:0-1194 GCF_905219725.1 Oscillibacter sp. CU971 | reverse complement strand
GTCATACAGCGGACGAGATTCGAATGCCCTGCGATTTGAGAGCCCGGATACCGCTGGAGAATTGCTTGGATCATGGGATAACGGCGATTTTCAACAGCTGCGCATCGAGGCTTAACAACCAATTTACGGCCCACCAGGGACACAATTCCCAGGTGGGCCGATTTTTCTGTCTGTGGGCAGATATGTGCTCAGGCCAAAAATGCCAAATTGAAAACGGCAGGAAAAGTGCTGATTTGCAAAAAGAATCCGGGTTTTGCAGAAGATTCTTCCCCGTTTTTGACAGTATTATTTCGACATGGGCCCGTCTCTCCGTCCTTACCAACTGCCATTGCAATATTTTTTGCATATTTTCCGCTTGTTTATAGCAGTTTTCGCTCCATTTCATTTGCTTTCCGACACTCTTTGCAAACAGGGTTTCCGTATACTCCACGTCTGTCTGTGGCTGATTATGTGGTCAGAAACCCTTGCGGCACTTGAGTTTTCAGTCCTAAAGCAACATTGTTCCAGGCCAAGAAAGTGGTCAAATTTGAATCAGGCCGCCTTAAACCGTCTGTTAACTCAGAGGAAATATCAAGCGATAAATTGCACCTCCGTCTACAATGATAAGCAGATTTCTTAAAGCCCTGTCGACTGTGTAATCCGCCCGATTTTCACCTCTGTATTTCTCCGTTTTAGATTGCAATTTTCTATCGACTTTCGCCTCCTATTTCGGTATTGTGTTGCTTGCAAAAGTCCCACAAAACGCTGAAAATTAGGAGGAAAATGTATGACCAACATGAAAAAGCGCATTGCCACCACACTGACAGCAGCCATCCTCACAACTGTCCTCACTGTCCCCGCCATGGCAGCGGAAACGCCTGACAAATCTGTCCGGGTGAGCAGCTACAAGGGCAGTACTCTGAAGGTGGGAGAGCGTAGCGGACTCATCATCGGTCCCAGCAGTACAGACTACACCGTTACTTCCAGCGATCCGGATACAGTGGCGGTAGAACAAGTGCTGACCTTCTGGGTGGCGGTCGCCAAGGGGTCGGGGACCGCAGTGATCACCGCATCCAACAGCACTGGAGAATGCGGGAGCGTGACACTGACGGTCGGCGCCGCCGCTGACTCCGCCCCACTGGAGGTCCCCGCCAGCGGGGACAGCGCTGGCCTGACAGACAACATGGAGATACGGCAGGAGATGATCCGCCTCAT
>NZ_CAJMXG010000539.1:0-1195 GCF_905219725.1 Oscillibacter sp. CU971 | reverse complement strand
TTCCTCCGTTGTCAACCCCTTTTTACATCTTTTTTTGACTTTATCTTCTCCTTATTCCTAACTTAATGACATTACTTTCAGTCAGTCCTATCCGGCACATCCTGGCGCAGCGGCAAAACGGCTCACGGCAATGGGAATGTGCCTGATGAATGGGTATGAAGTTTTCAAAGTGCAAACCCATCCACCGCACAAGCGGGGAACGGGTGAAGGGCTTTCCGTTGCCTTTCACCTAATGCACTGAAAACAGGGGGGTGTAGGGGTTGAAATTCAAAATTTTTCAAAAAAAGTTTTTTTAACGAAAAAACGAAAAAGGGAGCTGCCATCACTGACAACTCCCTTGGGCCATTTACACTTGTCTACAACGTTGAACTCAAATCGTCCGCATTTGAAATTAGCAGAATTGCGAGGGACTTTTTTCTCGAATTAGCAGGAGGTCAGTTTTTAGCCCTGAAAAAGCAAAATCCCTGCTAATTTTATTAGCAGGGAGCCGGAAATAGATATTTGTGGCAAAACAGAAAGGACTTGCCCTTTTCTGATACGCATATGGGTTGGGTGAAGTCTGCTAATAGGCTTGCTAATAAGCCTTATCGTCAAAGTGCAGGTTTCCTCCCCAATGCCAATAGATTTTTAGAAAGAAAAAAGCGCCAATTTCTTGATTTTCAAATCGAAAACCGAACGAAATTGACACTCTCTCTGGCACCCTCGACGCGATTCGAACGCGTGGCCTTCCGCTTAGGAGGCGGACGCTCTATCCAGCTGAGCTACGAGGGCATATTGACTTGTACGAGTTTACTTGAACGACGTGCCATCTGCATCAGACGAAAAAAGCAGATGAACCTATGTGTGCTTAGGAGGCGGTCGCTCTATCCAACTGAGCTACGGAAACATTTATAAAAACTATGAAATTGTGGAACTCGCAACATTTTCCTTGCCCTCCCAAGGCGAGCGTTGGAACACTTTCTTTGGGAGGGAGGTGCTCTATCCTGCTGAGCTACTGGCGCATAAAAAGTATCTTCCCTTTTCGCTTCTTCGTCCCACGGAGCCGCAAGGGCGGATAACGCTTCTATTCTACCCGCTTTCCCCCCGCCTGTCAATCCCAAATCTAAGACTCTCACCCTGGGCAAGTTGTATATTGAAAATGGACAGTCGGACAAGCCATGTCCGGCTGTTTTTTCAGCCCTGCCCGAATGCGGTC
>NZ_CAJMXG010000538.1:0-1197 GCF_905219725.1 Oscillibacter sp. CU971 | reverse complement strand
GTCCCTCGGGACGGGGGGCGCTCCGGCGGCGTCCGCCCCGGTGGCGGTGGCGGGGTTTTCCGGTGTCGCTTCCCTCGATGCTCATCTTCTCCCGGCGGGGGGCCTCCGCCAGGTGGTCGTCGGTGTAATAGGAGGTGGAGAACACGGGCTGAATCAGCTCCTCCTCCCGCTCCTCCACAAAGCGGGCGGTGCGCTCGGGAATCTCAATGCCCTCCCGGCTGCCCTTGCCGTTGCGGAGGACCTGGATCTCACAGGCCCGGTAGGTCTTCAAATTCTCCGGCCCGCTGTCCAGGCTGACCTTCACCCGCTCCCGCAGCAGCTCCACGCCCTTCACGTTGCCCGGCCCGTCGGGGGTCTGGACGAAGGACTCCAGCTTGGGCATCCGCTTGGCGGCGTCCTCATAGGCGTTCTGCTCGTACTTGAGGCAGCACATCAGCCGCCCGCAGGTGCCGGAGATCTTGGTGGGGTTCAGGCTCAAATTCTGGGTCTTGGCCATCTTGATGGAAACCGGCATAAACCCGTCCAAAAACTGGGAGCAGCAGAAGGGCCGCCCGCAGATGCCAAGGCCCCCGATCATCTTCGCCTCGTCCCGGACACCGATCTGCCTGAGCTCAATCCGCGCCCGGAAGACAGAAGCCAAATCCCGGACCAGCTCCCGGAAGTCCACCCGCCCGTCGGCGGTGAAATAGAACACGATCTTGTTGCTGTCAAAGCCCACGGAGACGTTGACCAGCTTCATCTCCAGGCCATGGTCGGCGATTTTGCCCTCGCAGATGTCGAAGGCGTCCCGCTCCCGTTTCCGGTTGTACTCCACCACCCGGANGTCGTTTTCCGTGGCCCGGCGGACAATGGCGCTGAGGGGCTTGACGATGGCCTCGTCTGCCACCTCGTGATTCNCCTGGGTGCAGGTGGCAAACTCCAGGCCCTGGGCGGTCTGGACGATGACATTCTCCCCCATGCGGACCTGGATGCCCTTGGGGTCGAAGAAATAGGTCTTGCTGCCGCCCCGAAAGCGGACGCTGATGACTTCAGTCAAAATAACTCCTCCAATTCANCGGCCAGGGCCCCCAGCACATGGCCGGGACCCACGTTGTAGCCGCACTCTCGCCGGTATTGTTTCATGAGCTCTATTGTGCGCACAAGCTGCGTTTTTGTCAAGCGCTTCCCCAGTTCCTCCGCAAGCGCCCGGTCCCCGTC
>NZ_CAJMXG010000537.1:0-1205 GCF_905219725.1 Oscillibacter sp. CU971 | reverse complement strand
CTGCACATGAATACCCGGAGGTCACGGGATACATCATTCCAACCATGCTGGAATACGGTTTTCGGGATGAGGCGCTGGCCATGACCCGATATCTGGCCTCTGTGGCAAATCCGGATGGTTCCTTTACCGCGGCGGGTTCTGACCGCGTGTATTTGTTCGATACGGCCCAGGCTCTGCGGGGACTGAATGCGGTCCGTAAAATTACGGACCAGTATGCAAAGCTGCAAGAAAAAACAGCAGAGTATCTGTTTGCTGTTCTGGACCGCCACGGTGGGATATTTCCCAAGAGCTACGAGGATGATCCGGTTGTCCCGGAAACGATCATGCTGTTTGCCTTGCCGCCCATGCTGGAGTATGCGCGGATGGTTGGCAGCGATGAGAAGGCGGCTCTGGTCCACAGAGCTGCAAAACAATATCTGGAGAGCCCTGAGGTGCTGTCGCTGCAATCCCTGACGCATTTTTTGGCCTATCAAATCGACGGGTTGATTGATTTAGGCTATGTTGACGAGGTTCAACCGGTGATTCACAGTCTGCTGGCGTCACAGAGAGAGAACGGATCCATTCCCGGATACGCGGGAGTGGAGTGGGTATGTATCACCGGATGTTCTCAAATTGCCATATGCCTCTATAAGCTGGGGATGCCTGCTCCCGCTGACCGGCTGATGAGCTGGGTAGAGCAGAATATGGAACCCAGCGGCGGTTTTCTGGGCAGTGTGGGTCCTGGCGCGGAGTACTTTTGGGACCGGGAGCTGTCCTGGGCAGTCAAGTTTTATCTGGATGCCTACAAAGGGATGATTCGGGCACATTTCGATTATGTATTTGCGCCCACCGCACCAACCGAAATTCCGCAGAATGACGGAGAGGTCCAGGCTATCATAAATGCGCTCTCCGGTCATGAACGGGTCCTGGAAGTTGGCTGTGGAAAAGGACGGATTTTAAAGCGCGTTTATGAGCGTTTTCCGGAGTGCCGTTTGGAGGGGATTGATATTTCGGAAGGGATGCTCTCCTGCGTACCGGATTATGTGAAAGCTGCGGTAGGCAGTACGGAGTTTCTGCCGTATGAGGATGGCGTGTTTGACTTGGTCTACACGGTAGAGTGCATTGAACATTCTGTGAACCTTCGTGCGGCGGTTCGGGAGTTGGCCCGGGTGTGTAAACCGGGTGGAAAAGTTATCATTATAGACAAGCAGCAATCCAGTTGGGGA
>NZ_CAJMXG010000536.1:0-1209 GCF_905219725.1 Oscillibacter sp. CU971 | reverse complement strand
CGTCTTCAGGCCGTGTTCGGTGAGCTGGTCGATGCCCATGAGCTGCCGGGTGGACAGACGCCGCCGCAGCTCCTTTTTCTGTTTTCGATTCAAGATCAGGACTCCTCCCATTCATAGTATTGCTGGTGCAGGAATAAGAAGCAGACGGCGCAGCGCAGGAAGTCCAGGATGCTGGCGCCCTCCATGCGGATGGAGAGGAAGGCGTAGAGGACGGTCAGCACCAGCAGGAGCATCCCGGCGCCGTGGCTCAGGGCCAGGACGGAGAGCAGGAGCCCCGCGCCGATAACCGCCACGTCCCGCAGTTCCCACAGCCACANCTTGGCCTTTGCTTTCAGATTGTCGGGGTAGATATACATTATAATATTATTCGCCTCCCAAAAATGAAGGCGGCTGTGCGCCGCCTTCTGTGTATCTCATTCTGATCTGGGTTTACGGTGCGGCCGTGTCCGATTCGCCGCGCAGTTCCGCCAAGGCGCTCCGGCACCAGGCGATGTGCCCCTCCAGGTGCTTGACCAGCTCCGCCTCCGCAAGCTGTTCCGCCTCTTCCGGGGATACGCTGCCCAGCGGGAGTTTTTCGATCCGCAGGGACTGGCAGGTCAGGAACCACTCGCCGGGGGAGTGGATGTGGGGATGGATATTGACCCGCCCCAGATAGGGGACGCTGGCCACATAACTGCTGGAGACGATCTCCCGCCGGTTGTTCCTGCGCTCGTCTTTGGTCCACATCAGCATGTGCCGTCCTCCCCTCCGATAGATGCATCCGTCGGAGCTTCCGCCACCAGCGCCTTCTGGATGCAGTCCCGGAAGAAGGCGTTCTGCTTGATTCCGTTCTTCTTGAGGTAGTCCTTGAACCGCTCGAACAGTTCCTCCGATACCTGGAACGCGACCGTTCTCTGATTTCCTTTCATAATGGGTTTCCCCTCCTCTTCGTAAAATTTCGTAATGAGCCAAGTCATGTACTGGCCCAGGGTCTGACCGGATGCCTCCTGGCGTTGACGGAGCTGCGTATGAAGCTCAGCCGGAATGGGAGCGCAAAGATTTTTAATGGCGTCCATGTTCTGCCTCCTCCCCAGCTGGCTGGAATTCCGGCGCACTTTTCAGGCAGTCCAAAATCAGTTTCAGCAAAAATCCCTGCAGAGTGCATCCACGCAGCGCACACAGCATACGAAGCCGCCTATAGTCGCCCGGCTCTATTCTAACCTGTAGATG
>NZ_CAJMXG010000535.1:0-1212 GCF_905219725.1 Oscillibacter sp. CU971 | reverse complement strand
TGCTGAAGCAGTATGGGATCACCCTGGAGCGGCATGATGGAGGGGAGGCTGGAATCGATGGGACAAAATGATAAGATCCAGCTCTTTGAGGATAAGCGTATCCGCACCGCATGGGATGAGGAGAAGGAAGAATGGTTCTTCTCAGTCGTAGATGTGATAGCCGTTCTGACAGACAGTAAAGATCCTGCCGCTTATTGGCGCAAGNTAAAACAGCGGATGCGAGAGGAAGGCAATGAAACCGTGACAAATTGTCACGGTTTGAAGATGACAGCGGCTGACGGCAAAAAGCGGCTGACCGATGTAGCTGATACCGAGCAGCTTCTGCGCATCATCCAGTCCATTCCTTCTCCCAAGGCAGAACCGTTCAAAATGTGGCTGGCTCAAGTTGGCCGGGAGCGTATAGAAGAAACCATCGATCCTGAGCTGACCATTGAACGGGCCTTGGAAACCTATCAGAGAAAAGGATACAGCCGTGAATGGATCAACCAGCGGCTCCAGGCGATCCAGGTGCGTAAAGAGCTGACTGATGAATGGGATGCCCGTGGCGTTCAACAGGGTATCGAATATGCCATCCTGACCGATGAGATCTCCCGCGCATGGTCCGGTATGACAACCAGGCAGTATAAACGTCTCAAAGGTTTGAAAAAAGAGAATCTCCGTGATAATATGACCACGCTGGAGTTGGTCTTGAATATGCTGGCCGAAGCGACCACCACAGAGATCTCGAAACAAAAAGAGCCTGAAACATTTGCAGAAAATGTTGAGATAGCGCGTGCGGGCGGCAAAGTGGCTGGGGATGCACGCAAGGCTGTGGAAACGCAGACTGGTGTTCCTGTGATTACATCCCAGAATGCAGCCCAGCTTAATCAGGTGGTAACCGATATGATCGAGGGAGTAGTCGCTGAGGAAACAGGTGCCTCTGACACGGATAATGGATAATATATGCTGAATTATTCTGCGAAAACAATTTCCTTTCAAAAATAAGAAGGCCGCAGCTTTGATGAGTTATGTGCGTTCCTTTTTCAAAAATCCACATCTGGATTTCTCAAAAATAAATGCACATTTTACTCGAAAGCATTACTGTCGGGTTTGTCTTGGACGCAAAAACAGAATCGAACACCTGTCGGGGAGATCGATTTTGCCGCCTTTGTCCAAAAGCTCTAAAAACGCAGTTTTTAGAGCTTTTTTGTAACTTTTCTTATCGATTTTGCA
>NZ_CAJMXG010000534.1:0-1215 GCF_905219725.1 Oscillibacter sp. CU971 | reverse complement strand
GCCCTTCGGTCGTTTTGGTGCGCTGAGACTTCGTTGCCGTCGCTCCGGCCCGGTTCATCACCAGACAACCAGAGCGCGCGAAAGTTCTTTGGATACTTTCTTTCAAGAAAGTATCACTTCGCGGCCTTGGCGGCCCGGATGGCCTCGGTCAGCAACGGGGTGACCTTGAACAGGTCGCCGCAGATGCCGTAGTCCGCAATCTCGAAGATGGGGGCCGTGTCGTTTTTGTTCACCGCGATGATGCACTCGGAGTCCTGCATGCCCGCCTTGTGCTGGATCGCGCCGGAGATGCCCAGGGCCACGTACACCTTCGGGTGCACCGTCTTGCCCGTCTGGCCNACCTGATGGTCCGCGCTCAGCCAGCCGCTGTCGATGGTGGCACGGGAGCCGCCGACTACGCCGCCCAGCTCCGCCGCCAGCTCTTCCGCCAGCTTGATGCCGCCCTCGACGTCCTTAGAGATGCCGCGGCCCACGGACACGATGATGTCCGCGCCGATGAGGTCCACCAGCTTCTTCGCCGCCTTGACCACTTCCGTGACCTCGGTCTTCACATCCGCCTCGCCCAGGGTGAAGGCGGGCTTTTCAATGACGCAGGCGTCCGCCTTGGCCTGGTCGAAGGGGTTCTTCTTCATGACGCCCGGGCGCACCGTCGCCATGCAGGGACGGAAGCGGGGGCAGATGATGGTAGCCATCAGGTGGCCGCCGAAGGCCGGACGGGTCATCTTCAGGTTCCGGTCCTCCATGTCCCACTTCTGGCTGTCCACGTCCAGGGTGGAAGCCTCCCGCAGGAACTGGATGTAGTTGGCCACGTCGATGTCCAGGTGGGTGCAGTCCGCGCACAATCCGGTGTGCAGCCGGGCCGCGCAGCGGGGGGCCAGGTCCCGGCCGATGTTGGTGGCGCCAATTAGGAAGGCCTCGGGCTTCAGCTCCTCAATGACGTCGCAGATGACCTTGGCATAGGCGTCCGTGTTGTAGACGGACAGCATCGGGCTCTCGCAGACATAGACCTTGTCCGCGCCGTAGCCGCCCAGCTCCTTGGCCGCGGCCTCGATACCCTCGCCGCCCAGGAGGAGGCCGCAGAGGTTCACGCCCAGCTCGTTGGCCAGGTCCCGGCCCTTGGAAATCAGCTCGAAGTCGGTGGGCATCAGCTTGCCCTCGCGCTGCTCGCAGAAGACCCAAACGTCCTTGAAGGCAGCGATATCCGCACTGTTGAAA
>NZ_CAJMXG010000533.1:0-1216 GCF_905219725.1 Oscillibacter sp. CU971 | reverse complement strand
GTCCGCGCTCGTCATACGTGTACCGGACAATAGCGTAAAACCCATCTTGGCACAGCGCCAGATTTCCCTTCGCATCATAAAATCGCTTTTCCACGCATTTCCCATTTTCATACACGGACTTGAAACCGGCGCAGCCCACTTCTTTTTTCGCCGCAGGCTGGGTTCTCTCCCTGTCTATGTAATAATCCTCAGAAACCAAGCTCCCAATATCATCATACTCCTGCGCAATATGGGCAAGTCCCCACTCGTTCCGCAATATGGGTTTGCCGTCGGTCCCAATATACCAGATATCCGTCTGATTCCCTCTCTTGTCGTAGCCGTATTGGAATCCCGCGCAGCCATAATAGCGGTTAATCATCAGGGTCTCACCATCAACGTCGAAGTAAGTTTCGGATGTCTCCTGTCCACAATCATTATACGTAAACCGGACAATGGCATACCCCCTGTCGCTGCGCAGCATGGGGGCCCCTTCCTCGTCCCGATAAACAATCTGGGTGCAGCGGTCGTTTTCAAAGCTCTTTTCATAGGAAAAGCAGCCTGTGTCCTTTTCCGCAGTGAGATGGCTTTCATCCTCCGTGAGATAATAATAGGCGGCTGTTTCCTGCCCGAGTTCGTTGTATTCATAGTGTACATGCGCATAGCCCAATTTCTCCCGAACCATAACGCTCTCTGCGCNCTCCGGGCCCACATACCAGATATCCGTCCGATTTCCCAGGTCGTCATAAGCATAGCGGAAGCCTGCGCAGCCGTACTCCTGGTTGATGGTAAGATCGCCGGCGGTATTGTAATAGAGGCAGGCCGTGGTTTGTCCAAACGCATCATACTCCCACGTTATGGACGCATATCCCTGATCTTTTCGGACAACAGCGGCGCCGTCCGCGTCAAAGTACTCGGACTTTACAACTCTGCCCTTTTCAAACGTATCCCGATAAGAAGCATACCCCCCCTTCAAATATACCGCCGGATTTCCATCACAGTCGTAATAATGTTCGCTTACCAGATTTCCCGTCTCATCATAGGTTTTCAAAACCTCCGCAAAGCCTTTATCCGAACGGGCCATCGGTTTTTCATCCACGCCAAGATAGCGGATGACCGAAGTCTTTCCCCGCTCGTCGTATTCGTACTCCATCCCCGCACAGTGGTAATAGGAACTGATAACGGGTTTTTCCTCCGCGTCATAGTAAAGCTCCCGCACACAGCCGCCATAGGAGTCGTA
>NZ_CAJMXG010000532.1:0-1216 GCF_905219725.1 Oscillibacter sp. CU971 | reverse complement strand
ATCTAAAGGCGTGTATGAATGAGCAGGAGGACTTCCAGATGCACCGCAAGAACGAATTGGAAGTTACTTATACTCGCTACATGGCGCGGCACTCGGATTTCAGGGAAGGAGTCAGTGCCTTCCTGGAAAAGCGGGAGCCGCAATACAAGGGCATATAACCACTGTGCAAGAACGAATAAAGATAGCCTCATGCCAGCGGCGTGGGGCTATCTTCTCTTAGCGAGTACATTCAATCGCTTCATCTATGATTTTTAGAACATGCGGCAGTTTGTCAGCCGGAACGGCTTTCAATTTCTGTATGACATATTCAAAGCTGTCTGGAGCTCTCCCAAACAATAAGGTGTCTGCGGAGAGATTGAGGGCCACGGCAAACGCGCGGATAGACTCAGAGGACAGGCCAGAACGTCCTCGTTCCACTTCCTGAATAAAGTTAGCACTATAACCAGACAATTTCGCCAAGTCCTCACGAGTCATTTTCTGGGCTGTCCGTTCGCTTTTAATTCTGGCTCCGATTTCTATATTGACGTCTTTTAATTTCCTAGCCATAGCATTACACCACCTTTACAAGTAGTGTAACCCCGAATAGGCAAAAGGAAAATTCTTACAAGTTTGTAGTTTTATCTATAGCAATGCACCGAATTATATGATATACTGCCAGCAGTGACCCAGATGGGGCGGTGACTACGAAAACTTCCCGTGCCGTCTGGCATGGGAGGCTTTTTGCATATAAAATGGGACAATCAGAATTTTTCTGAATTTACCTTATTTCTCGGGAGGAATAAACTCCAAANGTTCTCCGATCTCACATTCAAGCACTGTGCATAGGCGAGATAAGACATCAACATCTAATCTGGATATCGTGTTGTTGCAATAATGATTGATTTGCGTCCGCTGCATTTCCGCTCGATGGCTAAGTTTGTTTTTGCTTATACCACGATCTTCAATCAGCTTTGCCAAATTTATTTTTATTGTTCCGTAGTTATCCATGACTAGCCTCCATAAGCAACGGTATTGACAAGGCCAGTTTATATTTGTTAGAATATATTTAAAAGCTCTAAGAAGTCATGTCTAATTAGTTGCACATACGGTCGAATGTAAAGACGCATGGAAAACCTCCCGTGCCGTCTTAGCACGAGAGGTTTTGTTATTGCTCCATGTAAAGGGTGCTTTCCTTATCACGCCGTTCAATTTCCGTTTCCATAAAACTAACTAATTC
>NZ_CAJMXG010000531.1:0-1220 GCF_905219725.1 Oscillibacter sp. CU971 | reverse complement strand
CATTTTAGGCCCATCCTAGAAGCGGTAAATAAGCGGTACAGCTACCCCTTAAACCTCTGACGGCGCCTCACTCGAATCCCCGAAAGTCCTTATGGCTCTAGCGGTTTCAGCCCGCTTCTCTTCCAGGGATTCCTTCAAAATCATGTCCTTCACCTTCATAAGCCGGATGGTGGTCGCGCGGTCGTTTTCATCCAGCTTCATGTTGATATACCGGATCGCCTCCTGGGTATTGGGAATCATCACATACTCCAGTGCGTTGACCCGCCGCCGGGTCTTCTCGATCTCCTCCGCCATCAGCTGGGCGGACTTCTCGATCTCCGCCAGCTTCAAGAGCTTGCGGAACACCTTCCCCAGCGCGTCCACCGCCGTGTCCAGCTCGCCGGACGTGGCCGCGAAGCCGTAGGGATAGATGTCGGAGTCCGACCGGGTCTGGGTCTGGAAGTCGTACACCGGCACGTTGACGGACATGATATTCTGGGTGGTCTGGGTCAGGACCACGCTCTGCTTCGGGTACAGCAGGGCCTGCTCCATGGCCTCGGAGCTCATCAGGGCGGAGGCCACCGTGAAGGCCCCGTGGACCCTCATCAGCTCCTCCTCCACCTCGGCCCGGAGGGCCCGGACCTCCCGGACCGTCTCCAGGAACTGCTTCATCAGCTCATCCCGCTTGTCCTTCAGCAGCTTGTGGCCCCGCTGGGCGGTGCGCAGCTTGCCCTTCAGGCGGGTGAGCTCCATCCGGGTGGGGCTTACCGTGATATTCGCCATGGCTCACCCCTCCTTACTGCTCGTCTTTTTTCGGCCAGTACCTCTCGATCAGCTCCGGCTTGATGCGCTTCAGCTCCGCCTTGGGCAGGATGCTGAGGAGCTCCCAGCCCAGGTTCAGCGTCTCCTCGATGGACCGGTTCTCCTCATAGCCCTGGTTCACGTAGCGCCGCTCGAACTCGTCGGCGAACTTGGCGTACAGCAGGTCCGTGGGAGTCAGGGCCGCCTCGCCCAGGATGGACATCAATTCCTTGTTGTCCTTGCCGGTGGAGTAGGCCGCGAAGAGCTGGTTCATGGTGTCGGCATGGTCCTCCCGGGTCTTGCCCTTGCCCACGCCCTTGTCCTTCAAACGGCTCAGGGAGGGCAGCACGTCCACGGGGGGATGGATGCCCTGGCGGTACAGGGACCGGGCGAGGATGATCTGGCCCTCGGTGATATAGCCCGTCAGGTCGGGGATGGGG
>NZ_CAJMXG010000530.1:0-1222 GCF_905219725.1 Oscillibacter sp. CU971 | reverse complement strand
GAGTCTTGATTATGATCCGCTGTGGGATGAACAGGGACGGCTTCGGCGTGGCTGCACAGTAAGCGAGGCTTTGGCCTGGCTGACGAAGTTTGGCAGTCACAGCGCCGGGGAAACTGTTTTCGTCAACGGTGTCAGCTACAAAGTGGGCGCTCTGCTCTATGGCCCGGATCGACCCGCCGTGGCGGACAAGCCCATTTCCCGTGTTTACGATGGCTATTACCGGCAGTTGAATTTCAGCGTGTAGATTCTCCCCATCCAGAACGAAAAAACGCCACTGGCATCCCGTCGCTCTGGGATGCTGGAGGCGTTTCTCCGCTCTGCCGACATCATACTAGAGACTCTAGGGTAATTCATCGACGTGATGTATCAAATAATCAATAAAATACTTGCTTGCGATTGGCAGGCTGTTCTTGTCCCGGTATCCTACCGCTAATGTTCGGCTTACCGCCGGGACTGTAGGCCGCAGCGCCAAATTATAAGGGGCTCGATGCAGCACAAGTTCCGCTAAGATGCTGACACCCAGCCCCGCTTCTACCATCGTCATAATGGAATAATCGTCGTGAATGGTATAGCGAATGTTCGGGGTCAGGCCGCATTCCCGGAATGCCTCTAGCGGTTCAGAGTAATGCCCTTCCTCCAGCAGAATATACGATTCTTCTGCCAGTGCCTTCAGTGGTACGACTTCCAATTGAGCCAGAGGGTGATGTTCCGGCAATACGGCCAGCATAGAACCCTCCTTCAGCACCACCGTTTTGATCCCACTGACCGCCGCCGGATTGACAAAGGCAAAATCGATTGCCCCCGTTTTCAGCCATTCTTGAAACAGCGTGTAGTCCCCCTGGTGCAGAACGAACTCCACATGAGGATATTCTTTTTGAAATCCTTTCAGCAGTCCAGGCAGCCAGTGGGCGGAAATGCTGGAGATCGTGCCGATACGGATAACGCCGGTTTCCAGTCCTTTGATTTCATTGGCCTTTTCCTGGACAGCCCGGTATTGGTAGACCAAGCGCTCCACAAAGGGGTATAACTCCGCCCCCTCCAAAGTGAGCTGTGCCCCGGTATGAGAACGAATGAGCAGTTTGATCGACAGCTCGTTTTCAAGTGATGCGATCATTTGACTTAACGCGGACTGCGTATATCCCAGCGCCTCCGCCGCTCGGGTAAANCTGCCCAACTCCGCGATTTTATACAGAGCAAAATAGCGGTTCATCCATTCCATCAC
>NZ_CAJMXG010000529.1:0-1224 GCF_905219725.1 Oscillibacter sp. CU971 | reverse complement strand
TTATACCGACCTGATCGTGCAGAAGGAGCACGAAAAGAACGAGTGCAGAGCCCTGTGCCAGATGGCAGACCGCTCCCACATTTCCGGGAAGGTGATCCTGCTGGCTGACCGGAATTACGAATCCTGCAACAATCTGGCCCGCCTGGAGAAGCAGAACTGGAATTACCTGATCCGTTTTATCGTCTGCACCCACGTTGACAAACATCACATTCATTCGCATATCGTGTTCAACTCGACCGCCATAGACTGCACCAGAAAATTCCGAAACTTCTGGCGGTCCTCATTCGCGGTTCGGAGAATCTCCGATATGCTGTGCCTGGAAAATGGTCTGCCGGTGATTGCAGAGCCGAAGCCCAGTCGGGGCAACTACGGCGCATGGTTAGGTGAGGGCAAGCCGCCTACCGTCCGGGGACAGTTGGAGCAGATCATCGACACCGCCCTCGGCCAAGGCTGCAGGGATTTTGACGGCTTCCTTGCCGCTATGAAAGTGGCGGGTGTGGAGATAAAACGGGGCAAACACCTTGCGTTCAAAATCCCCAATGGTAAGAGGTTCGTGCGCTGCAATTCTCTCGGCGCTGGCTACTCCGAAACGGCGATTATGTAGCGCATTTCCGGCAAGCGTATTGTTGCCCCCGGGACAAAGGCAGCGGTAAACTCCAAGCCCAATCTGCTCATTGACATTCAGGCCAAGATGGCCGAAGGAAAGGGTAAAGGATGTAAACGCTGGGCGAAAACTTTCAATCTCAAAGAGATGGCAAAAACGCTCATCTACTTGCAGGAAAACGGGCTGACTGACCTTGGAGAATTGGAGAAAGCCTGTGATGCAGCGGCGCAGAAATTCAACGATTTATCCGACCAGTCGAAAGCCGCCAGCGCAAGAATGAAGGACACTTCTGAACTGCAAAAGCACATCGGCGCTTACGGTAAGACAAGGGAGATTTACGCACGGTACCGGAAATTGATGGGCAGGAAACGGGAGAAATTTTATGAACAGCATAGCAGTGAAATCACGGCCTGTCAAGCGGCAAAGCGGTACTTTGATTCTCTCGGTTTGAAGAAGCTGCCGTCCATGCAATCGCTGAAACAGGAGTATGCCGCACTGAAGGCCGAGAACAAAAAACGGTATCCAGAGTACAAGCATACGCGAGAAAAAATGATAGAACTGCTCACCGCCAAAAACAACGTGGAGCGGATTTTGGGCGCGACGGAGAAAGAGAAAAATCG
>NZ_CAJMXG010000528.1:0-1224 GCF_905219725.1 Oscillibacter sp. CU971 | reverse complement strand
GAAGATCATCACCGCCCTGGACGAGATCTACGACCAGATGTCCCAGCTCCGGGACGGCGACGTGCGGGGGGACGTGTACGAGTTCCTCCTGTCTAAAATCGCCACCGCCGGGGTAAACGGCCAGTTTCGAACCCCCCGGCACATCATCAAAATGATAGTGGAGCTGATGGCCCCCGGCCCGGACGAGGTCATCTGCGACCCGGCCTGCGGCACCTCCGGCTTTNTGGTGGCGGCGGGGGAGTACCTGAAGGAGCACCACAAGGAGGAAATTTTCTTCCACAGTCAGAAAAAGGACCACTACATGAGCGGCATGTTCCACGGCTACGACATGGACCGCACCATGCTGCGCATCGGGGCCATGAACATGATGACCCACGGCGTGGACAACCCTACCATCCAGTACCGGGACAGCCTGTCCGACCAGAACCCGGACCGGGAGAGGTACTCCCTCATCCTGGCCAATCCCCCCTTCAAGGGCAGCCTGGACGCAGATATCGTGTCCGCCGACCTGCTGAAGCTGTGCAAGACCAAGAAGACCGAGTTACTGTTTCTGGCCCTGTTCCTGAAGATGCTCCGGGTGGGCGGGCAGTGCGCCTGCATCGTCCCCGACGGCGTTCTGTTCGGGTCGTCCAAGGCCCACAAGGACATCCGCCGGGAGCTGGTGGAGAACCACCGCCTGGAGGCCGTTATCTCCATGCCCTCAGGGGTGTTCAAGCCCTACGCCGGGGTGTCTACCGGGGTGCTCATCTTCACCAAGACCGGCCACGGCGGGACGGACCAGGTGTGGTTCTACGACATGCGGGCCGACGGCCTCTCCCTGGACGACAAGCGTGCCCCCACGGCGGAGAACGACATCCCCGATATCGTCTCCCGGTTCCATAACCTGGCAGGGGAGACGGCCCGGGCCCGGACTGAGCAGTCCTTCCTGGTGCCCAAGGGGGAGATCGTGGAGAATGGCTACGACCTGTCCATCAACAAGTACAAAAAAACTGAGTACGTCCCCGTGGAGTACCCGCCCACCAGCGAGATTTTCGCCCAGCTGCGCCAGCTGGAGGCGGAGATTCAGAAGGGGCTAGAGGAATTGGAGGGGATAGTGTGATGGCGAAACTCATTGAAATTACGGGAAAAGCAATATCTGGTGAATGGGGCAATGATGATTTGACTGGCGAAGGTATCCCGGTTTTGAGAACTACAAATTTCACCAATGAAGGGCTTGTAAATTAT
>NZ_CAJMXG010000527.1:0-1226 GCF_905219725.1 Oscillibacter sp. CU971 | reverse complement strand
CACATTCAGTACCGCACCAGCCATCAGCGCGCACATAGCCGTTTTTGCCGCACCCTCACTGGAAACGATATTGTTCATGGTGACATTGAACACATTGAAAATGGAGAACACGATATAGATGCGGGTATAGGTGATTGCATAGGGCATCACGCTTTCGATTGCGCCAGCTTGTTTCAAAATCGGTTCCAGAAAGATAACGGAGAACAGGATCACAACCGCCCCAATCGAAATTCCGCTATATATGGCTGTACTCGCTACCTTGTTCGCCGTGTCCTTGTCGCCCCGGCCCAGCAGCCTGGACAGATAAGCGGCAGCGCCGTTTCCAAACAGCAGGCCCAGGCCAACAACAATCTGGCCCAGGGGAAAGGCAACCGTGACTGCGCCCATCTGGCCGGTTCCCAGCCCGCCTACAAAATAGGTGTCTACCAAATTGTAGAGGCCGTTAATGAGCATACCAATCATCGTTGGGATGCCCAGTGCCAGGAGAACTTTGGGAATTGGCGCACTCCCCAGAAGCGCCATTTTTTTGTTTCCGTCCATAAATTGCTCCTTTCTCTTGACAGCCAGTGTAATGTGAAGTAGTATACTTTATAGTAGCCGTCAGTCAACACATACTACTATAATTTATAGTAGTTGTCAAGTGCGAAAGGGGAAATCTTCATGGCAACAATAGATTTGATTGTCCTTGGGATGCTCAAAAAGCAGCCGCTGAGTGCCTACGACATTCAAAAGCTTGTGGAATACCGCAATATTTCAAAATGGGTAAAAATCAGTACACCATCTATTTATAAAAAGGTCATTCAGTTAGAGGAAAAGGGCCTGCTCCAAAGCGTCCCTGTGCGGGAAACCAATATGCCGGAAAAAGCAGTCTACTCGCTGACGGCCAACGGTGAGCAGGAATTTGAGCGGCTGATGGGAGAACTCTCCGCCCAGCCTATCCGTATGTTTTTAGATTTCAATGCTGTGATTGTAAATTTGGACAGCGTTCCTTTGGAAATGCAAAAATCCTGCGTTGCCAGTATTGAAAAAAATGTGCAGGATTTGAAAAGCTATCTGGAAGAAAACCTTCGGGAAAAAGAAAATGCGCCGGAGGTTCCTGAAATCGGTATGGCGGTTTTGCGCCAGCAGTTTGTTTTAGCTGAAACGATTGAAGCTTGGATTACGACTTTGAAATCAGAACTTTTTTGAGGTACTTTTAGGAAAAAAGAACGGGAAACCGCTATCAT
>NZ_CAJMXG010000526.1:0-1226 GCF_905219725.1 Oscillibacter sp. CU971 | reverse complement strand
CTGCTTTACTGTGCCTCCCCATTGCCTCCCCATGCAGAATCTTGATTTGAAATGTGAAGTCTGGAGGAATTTTATGAACGCGGAATATATGGCGCCAACCATTACGCTATTTCGCCAGAATGGCACTATGGATTTTGAAAGCCAGGAAAAGCTGTTTGACAACCTGATCGAAAAGGGGATGGACGGCATCCTCGTGGAGGGCAGTTGCAGCGAGTTCTTTGCCATGCCGATGGATCAGCACCGGAAAATGGCTGAGTTTTCCATTGAAAAAGTGAATCACCGGGTAAAGCTTATTATCGGCACATCCAATATGGTGGCGGATGAGATCATTGACTTTTCTAATTTCTGCCTGGATGCCGTCATGATCCTGCCGCCCTACTATTTCCATTTTGGCGCCGGTGAGCTGCTCCATTACTATGACCACCTGGCTAATCAGATCCATGGTAATATCTACATTTATAACTTCCCCGATAATACCGGCTATACCATACCACCAGAAACTGTCTTGCAATTAACTAAGCTCCACAGCAATATCGTTGGCATAAAGGACACCATCCCCGGTATGGATCACACCCGGGAGCTCATTAAGGTGGTGAAGTCGCAGGTTCCTTCCTTTGAAATTTACTCCGGCTATGACGACAACTTTGCCCACAACGTTCTCGCAGGCGGCAACGGCTGTATCGCCGCTTTAAGCAATGTTGTGCCCGAAATCTGCGCCGCTTGGGTGCGGTAAAGTGGCCGTTCCCCTCGGTCTGCCAGTTCACGGTCTGGAGGGTCAGGGAACGGCCATTGTCGCTGATGGACTTGGGGATATACTGCGTGTCCTGGTCGGCAAGGCCGGGATAGGTGCGGGTGGCGGTCAGACTCCTGGTGGCGCTGCCATACCCGGCTACCTCCACATTCACCGTGTCCAGTTTCAGGGTTAGCGTTCCGGCAAGGCCGTCCTCGGTGACAAACTCCTTGGTCTGCGGGAGAAGGGCCAGCACCGCGCCCATGTCCTTGCTCTGGCCTGGCTGGGCACGGACACGGTTTCCGTGTGCTGGCGGCTCTCGTTGGCGGGGAGGTTCTGCTTCAGCAGGTCGGTGAGGGTGTAGTGATAGCCGTCCTGCTCGAAGTCGGAACGGGGGATGCCCGCGGGATCATCCGACTGCCCCAGGTCGTACATCTTCCTGATCTCGCTGCCATCCTCGCTCCGGGTGACGGCGGTGGGGTAGCAGGGGGACGGC
>NZ_CAJMXG010000525.1:0-1227 GCF_905219725.1 Oscillibacter sp. CU971 | reverse complement strand
GTATGAAGTGCCACACCGGCGTGGATGCCGGGAGCGGCTTTGTCCACACAGTGGAGGCCACCGCCGCCAATGTCCACAATAAAAAAGGGAGATCGGGGTCATGACAGAGGAAGAAATCAGTGAACTCTACACACGCTTGGCTTTCAATATGAATCCGCAATCGATACAATCCTTGCAAAAGGGTTAATAGATACGGAACTTGCTACTGCAACGAAAGAGAAATTCTATAATTCACTAAATAAAGCCCATCAAGCCCACTGTAATGACTCCTCAAGGCACTACGCATAGAGTTGTATTTAATTTCAACAAAAGGATAGAATATAACTGTATTTTTCATTATTTTACTCATCAGTTATGTCAGAATAGTATAAAGGAAACTGGAAAAGATTATTATACATCGACAGTCCTTTATTGTAACAAGCCACTAAGTGAGTATCATGTATGCCTAAAATTTCATAGGAAGCCAACTTGTATAAATGTATACTCTATAAAGCATAGAAAAGGCACATTTCTCCGCAAACTCACAAATTGTGAGGAAGTGGATAGTATTTTTATATATACTGATCATATAACCAATAGTACTTCATGGTCCATACTATGTTATATCTTCGAATAGTGACATCAGACGTCTAAATAACCCAGCCTAATCCGGGCAAATCTATCGTTGACGGTCCAATAGCTCATCATCTTGTATTCGCCTATTGATGGTGATGTATCTGATTTTAGTTGACCTGTCAAGGCTGCGATGGTAGAAAAAGTAAGGCGCTGAAAGGCCGGTGTCGCAACGGGTTTGAAGCGCACATTTGAGTTGGCCGTATGTTTATATTCAAAACGCTGATTTCGGCTTTCTAATACGCTACAAAAATTCTGAGGGCGATAATCCCCAGCATCATTAGCACCAGCGCCACGCTGATCACCGTGGACATGATATTGACGGCACTCCGGCTCTCCTCGCTCTTTACGCAGATCACAGAGAACAAGAGGCCCGCCAGCGCAAAGACGATGTTGCAGATCGCCCAAACCATGCGTACACCATCCGGCAGGGTAATTTTCAGAAACACCGGGACAAGAGTTGCCAGCGGCAGCAGACTGACGATCAGCGCCGCCAGACTGAGCTTTTGAAGTTTTTTTGTGATTTCCATACGATTACCTCATTTCCTTTTTTCCAAATTGTGTAATTGATAGGGCAAGCAGAGCAGCGAATACAGCGATTGCACAGGGCAGAAA
>NZ_CAJMXG010000524.1:0-1228 GCF_905219725.1 Oscillibacter sp. CU971 | reverse complement strand
GACGCCATGAGCCATATGCCCATCACCAACGACGCCTGGAACGGGGAACGGTACGATTATGCCCGGATCATGGCTGCCGCCGGGCCCTATGTGGAGGCGGCAGATTACGCCGTGGTGAACCTGGAGACCACCCTTTCCGGCGGCCCGCCCTACTCCGGCTATCCCGCCTTCAACTCCCCCGACGACCTGGCCCGCGACCTCAAGGCCTTAGGCTTCGACCTGTGCCTCACCGCCAACAACCACAGCCTGGACCGGGGCTTCTCCGGCCTGAGCCGGACGCTGGACGTTTTGGACGGGGCCGGCCTGGCCCATGTAGGCACCAGCCGGACCCAGGAGGAATTTGACCACAACGCCGCCGTGGCCGACGTGGGGGGCATCTCGGTGGCCTTTCTGGGCTATGCCTACGGCACCAACGGCATCCCCATACCGAAAAAGCACCCCTACGCCATCAATGTCTTCAACACCGACTACCTGACCTCCCTCTCCAAGCCGGACTGGGACCGCCTGGCCGGGGACCTGGAGGACGCCAAGGCCTTGAAAACGGACCTGGTGGCGGTGATGATCCACTGGGGCCTGGAGTACAAGCTGACGCAGAACCAATACCAGGAGGAACTGGCGGACTTTCTCTTTGAAAACGGCGCGGACATTATCCTGGGCGGCCATTCCCATGTGCCCCAGCCTATGGAGATCCGGACCCTGCCCGACGGGCGGCAGGGCTTTGTCTGCTACTCCCTGGGAAACTTCATTTCCTCCCAGACCAAGCCCAACACGGACACGACGGCGGTGCTGACCCTGACCCTCACCCGGGACAATGAAACCGGGGAGGCCCAGGTTGCGGATTGCGGCTATATCCCCCTCTACATGCTCCACCGGGCGGAGGGGGCCTCCCCCCGCTTTGAGCTGGTGGACATCCACGCCGCTCTGAAAACCGGGGAACCCGGGACCGCCCTGAGGCAGAAACTGGACAAGGCCCTGGAGACCTGTCACGCCGTCCTTGGGGAGGAACGGGACGCCGGAAAATAAACAAGAGCGCCGTCCCGGCCGGGACGGCGCTCTTGCTTGATGTACTTTCAAAGCCCCTCGAGGAACGCCTCCACCTGCGTCAGCGCCGCGCCCACGGCGGCGGCCTCTTGGGGACGGCGGCTCCATTTCAGATAGGACGCGTCCTGCTCGAAGGGATTCNGCTCCGCCAGCAGCGCCCGCAGCAGCTCCCCGAACTCCTCCAGGC
>NZ_CAJMXG010000523.1:0-1235 GCF_905219725.1 Oscillibacter sp. CU971 | reverse complement strand
TCTCCATCCTGGCGGCCAATGCCCGTTGGGACAGGGAGGATAAATTTGATACATTGCTGGATGAATTTCTGTCCCACATCACGGATGTGAAGCCCATCACGGCCCGCCAGTGCGTGGCGGCTTTACCGGAAATTGCAGAAGCAAAACCGAATCTCATTCCCCGTATCCGGGCGGCATTGGAACAGGCCGACTTGAGCGGATACCCGGATAGTATGCAGCCGCTGGTTTTGAAGGACATCGTGGCGGCACTGCAAAAAATGGAGCGCTTCTCATGAAGACGCGGGGGACAGTAGAACTTGGTCTGACCATTCCTCTCCAGCGGCATTTGCATATTAAAGCACTCTCCTACGGCCAGGAGCCGGACCGCCGCTTCTGCTGGGACCTCCACATCATCCCGTTGCGGGGCAGGCCCAGTCTGCTGGCAGTCCACTGCCATACGCGATACACATTTGTGCTGTACGATCTCAGCCATCCGAAATGGGAGCGCCTGCCGGACATTTTCCTGGACGGTCTGCGGCTCAGTTTATCCGCCGCCGGTTTTCCCGCAGAAACGACGAAGGAACTGTGCGGTTCAGAACTGCCTCTGTTCACCAGGACCCATGGCCGCCGGGAGGTGGCCTTTTTAAACCGCGCCTGGGAGGACGTTATGGCCGCGGAGCTGGCCCTGGACGAAAACAGCCAAAGTCAGCCCTTGCTGGATCAGTTGGTCAACGCCAAACCCAGCCGCTGCGCGGGAATAGAAGGCCTGGACACAGCGGCAAGGCGACTGACGGAGATGCTTTCTCAAATCTGAAAGGAGGGGCTCTATGCGCATCATCATCGCCCCGGCGAAGAAAATGGTAGTGGACACGGGCAGCTTTGCCGTGGATAGTCTACCTCAGTTTCTGGAGCAGACGGAGCGGCTGAAAACTGTCCTCCAGGGTATGTCTCCCAAAGGTTTGCAGGCCCTTTGGAAGTGCAATGACACCATTGCCAAGTTGAATGTGGAACGGCTGGAGCAGATGGAGCTGCGCCGTAATCTCACCCCCGCCATTCTTTCCTACAAGGGCATTCAGTACCGCTACATGGCCCCCAGCGTGATGGAGACGACTCATCTGGACTATCTCCGGAAGCACTTGCGCATCCTCTCTGGCTTCTACGGTCTGCTTCGGCCTTTCGACGGCGTGACCCCCTACCGGCTGGAAATGCAGGCAAAGCTGGCGGTGGACGGCTGCCGGGACCTCTATCAGTTTTGG
>NZ_CAJMXG010000522.1:0-1247 GCF_905219725.1 Oscillibacter sp. CU971 | reverse complement strand
TCACCTNCAACTGCTTCCGCCATCCTGGAGCGTGTACTGCATCACTGCACCGTTATCAACATCAAAAGAACGCAAAGAATTTATGCGCCAGAAACAGCAAATCGTAAATACCCTATGTGAGCAGGGAAACGCTTGATAACGACAAAATTTCTTCGGCGTTTTCTTACAATTTTAGATTGACGTTGACAGTGCTACATGCCCCGGACGGACTCCTCGGCGGATATGATCTCCGCCATTGAGAGCGGCATTCTCCGGGAGTGCTCCGTGGGGCTGGCCGTTTGGAGAGCCCGCTGGAGGGCATCAAGGCTATTGACTGGGCTCAGCCCACGGTACAGCGCCTCCCTGCCTGACCGGCAAGCGAGGCGGGCCTCCCGGAGGGCTACGGCTTCCAGCTGGGGGACATCGCCTACCACCAAAACACCAGGCATTTTGAGGTGAAGGTTGCCAACGCCAAGAGACACATCCCACTCCCAGTGGAAATCTCTATACGGGTCCGGAGGAAGCGTGGGAAGCTGCTCTCCGCCCTCCTGGCCCGGCGGGTCTGTGTTCCAGTGTCTGACGGCGGTCCTTGCGGCCTTCCGGCGGAAGCTGAAAAAGCACGCCGGGTGACGGGTTCATGCAACTTCCCGTTCCCAGGGCCCTATTATTTGGATACTGGCAGCCCAGGCCGGCCCGGAGGGGTCCGGCCTGGGGGCAAACAACAAAAGGAGAGACGATATGAGCAACGAACATTTTGCAATGGAGATCAAGCTGTGCCTTACTGCCGTTCTGGGAACGCTGACGGCCCTGTGGGGCTGCTCGGCTGGCTGGTGCTGGTGTGGGCCGCGCTGATGCTGGCGGACTGGCTCATCGGCTCCGCTGTGGCGGCGAAGGACGGGAAATGGAGCAGCGCGAAAATGCGGGCGGGAGCCTGGCACAAGGGCGGCATAATCGTAATTGTCTACGTGGCCCTGACAGCGGACTGGCTGATTGGAACCCTGCTCCATAACCTCCCAGTGGTGGAGCTGCCCTTTACCTACGGCGTGCTGCTGGGGCCCCTGGTAATTGTCTGGTACGTTGTCGGGGAGCTGGGGAGCCTGGCTGAGCACGCCATCACCATGGGCGCCCCCTACCCCGCCTGGCTTCCCAAAATCCTGGAGGCCGGGAAGGACGCGGTGGACAAGGTGGGAGAGGAGCTGACGGACTTCCGGGAAGGAGAACAGCGCCATGACCGCTGAGAAGGTACTGGCCGTTGCCCGGGGGGGGGG
>NZ_CAJMXG010000521.1:0-1260 GCF_905219725.1 Oscillibacter sp. CU971 | reverse complement strand
ACGATGGCCTTGGGGTGGTCTTCCCTGAGCTCAAGAACTGCCACGCTCCGGGACTCGTCGGAGTTCACGACCCGCCGCAGAGCGAGACATACTTCCGAAGCCGTTTCGATAGGCCGATCTTCCCAGATGTTCCAGCGTTTCCTTGTGACATCTCGATAGTTGGCGATGTTGTAGCTTGTCGGGATATCCTCATGGTATGCCACTGTCTTACGGTCAAAGTCCATATCGACTAAGATGCTGTTGCGGAGCCGGATGAGCCGTCCGGTGTTAAGATAGCGGTCAATTTTAGGATACTTAGACCGCCAGTCGTAAACAACGTGCTGGTTGACAAAGTCGGTTTTGTTGCGATAGAAGCCGTTCGCGATGAAGACGGGAATATAGTCCTGCCAAGTATCGCCAGGAGTTGCGGAGAGCAATATCCAGTTGTTCGCCTTTGCAATTTTGAGAAAGGCTTTTGTCCATGCGCCGTATCCTACAACTCGTTGCTCATCAAATATAAAGAAGGCGTCTTTGATCTCCTTGTATTTTCCGATGTTATTCCACGAGTCTACGACTACGGTGTTCTTGTAGTAGTTCGCTTCCGGATGGGTCGAGAGGAGAAATGGAGCCAACTCAGCCCCCCACTCACAGGTATCCCGCTTTCGGGCTGTTGTGATGATATAGAGGTCCTTTGGATTTTTCATTGGAACGTAATCATCAGCTCCAAGCTCTCCGCCCTGTTGGGTATAATAGTAGGCGAGGCCAGTCCGAGACTTGCCCGAACCGACCCCGCCGCAGAGGATACAGCCGTTGTGCATTTTTGCAAAGGCCTCTTGCTGGTGCTTGAAGAGACTGATTGCGGCCATAATTAGTAGCGCCGGGCCTCCTCGATGGTGCAGAAGAAGTGGAAGCCGGTGGAACACTCCTCATCGCTGAAGTCGAAGTTGTCGATCTCAACCTCATCACCCGCATAGTAGAGGGTCTTCAGATCGTACTTGGAGATGCCGACCTGCTCTCCGCAGAGGTCGCCGATAATCTCAACGATAACGGCTTTACTGGCGCGGCACTTATGCCCGACATTGCCACGGATCTGCGCGTCTTTGGGAATGGAGGCGACAACAATAATGCCGCCGACACACTTCTTGTAGACCTTCTCGGGAGGCTCAATCGTCCGGATAACCGGAACGGGGATGTTGTTGGCTTTGCAGGCGTTCATGGCCGCAGCCCGCACACGCCAGCTCTCGTCCTTCAACCACCGCTCGATGACCTCGACAGGCACCT
>NZ_CAJMXG010000520.1:0-1264 GCF_905219725.1 Oscillibacter sp. CU971 | reverse complement strand
GGCGCATACTTCGCGCCGATGTACAGGCCCAGGAAGCAGCTCACCATGTGGCTTTTATCATCGTAGGGGAGGCTGGGCCGCAGGACGGTCCTGCCGCCGTCCAAGTGCCGGGGCCGGGAGTTCTGGACCCGGGCCAGGATGGGACCGTCCTTGGGAATCTCCGGCTCCTTCGGCGTATCCGTCTCCGGCCTGTGGGGCATGACGCCCTCGCCGGGTATGGGTTTAAAGAGATCGTCCTCCATATACGCGCTCATCCCCCTCGCGTTCTCTCTGATTGGGATAACCTGCTCTATAGTACCTGTTTTGTCGAAATTTGTCAAGGCGCATTGGGCGGGGAGGTAAGCGGCTGTTTAGGCGGGCGGTTCAGGACGAAGCTGCAGAAGTTGCAATTGTAAGAAACTTGTAAGATTTTTGTCAAGCAGTTTGTAAGAAACGTCTTGTATACTCTCCTTGAAATTGGCTTCGGGCCGAAAAATTAGGAGGATAACATGAGCTACAAACAACTGAAAATTTTTGCCATAGGCTGCATGGTCTTTGACCACACCGTCCGCATCTTTCCTCTGTATCAGATATTTGCTCCCTTGGCGGACCTTTTATGGAGCGGAGGCTATGGGGGCCTTGCCGACTGGCTGCTGGACGAGTGCATTTCATATATAATGTATATTGGCCGTTTGGCAGCGCCCATCTTCGTGTATTGCATTGCCCAAGGGTTTGCGCATACCTCCAACGTCCGCCGCTACATAGGCCGCGTTTTCCTGACGGCGGTGATCGCACAGGTTCCCTATACGCTGTTTGATCTGGCGGAAATGCGGGTGCTGGGCGTGGAGGGAAACTGGCGGGAGACGGGACTGAACATCCTGTTCACGCTGGCCCTGGCCCTGTGCGTCCTCTGGGCCCATGAGGAGTTGAAGCGCCGGAAGATGCTTTTCCTGAGCCCCTTGGCCGTGGCGGCGGCCACATGGCTTGCCATGGAGCTCCGCATGGAGGGCGGGAAGGGCTATATTATTCTGGCCTGGGTTTATTACATTACTCGAAACTGCCCCCGGTGGCAGAGGGCGCTCATCTATATTCCCACCGTTCTGCTGTCTCGCCGGGGTTTGGTGCTGTGGGTCGTGGAGAGCCTGGGAACACCGGAACTGACCGGAGCTCTGCGAAACTGCCTTTTGAACGTGCTGGGCAACTACTTTGGGATGCTGGTTACGCTTTCAGATAATGGAGAAAAGGGAAGGGCCGGGAAGGGCTTTCAGCGCTTTTGTTTCGCTTT
>NZ_CAJMXG010000519.1:0-1265 GCF_905219725.1 Oscillibacter sp. CU971 | reverse complement strand
CGACCCGCTCTGCGGGGCGGTGTGGCTGGCCGAGGGGCGCATAAGCGACCCCCGGCCTTTATCCTGCACTTTTTTCGACCCCCCGGTTCACCTGCCACTTTCGGCTACGCTGAATTCACCGGATGGCGCACACCGGCCACACGCTTTGGACACGGCTGCGTCTGCGGTGTGAGACGGCTTGTTACCCTCTGGATACCAGCGAGGCCACACAGCGGCGCACAGGCTGTCACGCTGAGTGCGCACTATCACTGCGGAGCGCAAGTGCCTTTGCAACTCGCTGACGTTCAGCCACCACATCCACCTGCGCTAGCTGCTGTTCGTAGAACTGGTCGAGGGCCAACTGGATCGGGAGGATGGTGTAGAGCAGGTTGCCGTTACGCTTCAAGCCATCCCTGGTAGTGACTGTCGTGTTCTCTGTACTGATGAGCTGGCGCTCCTCCAACTCACACACATACTTGCGGACGGTGTTGGCGCTCATCCGCACTGCTTTGCCGATGGTCTTGTAGCTGGGCCAGCACTGGTACGTTTTCCTGTTCTCGCAGCAGAGCAGATAAGAGTAGACGGCCAGTGCGCCGGGCGACAGACCCAGCAGGAATATCTCGTTGGGCAACTGGAAGTAGTTCTTGACTAGATCACGTTTGGGCCACGGTGTGTACTTCACTCCGCACCTCCCTGGGTGTGTTGCGACACCCACTCCACGAATTGCTCCTTGGGTACCACCATCCTGCTGCCGATCTTCAGCACTGGAAAATCCGGTTCATGCATCAACTCGTACCCGCTGGACGGTGAGACACCCAGCACCTTTGCCACCGTTGCCACATTCAGGAACAGCGGCAGTTCGTCGTAGTTCTTGTAGCTGGATTCTTTCATGTTGTACTTGCCCACCCTTTCTGTTGAGTCAGTTTTCCTCTGCCCTTATGCGCTGATTCCCTCATCCTTCTACCACAACCTCCGATGGCTGAAACCGAACTTTCTTATAGACGAGTTTACAAAATATTTACCAATTCAGAAAGCAGTTCCCCTCATCCCTCTACTACAACCTCCAGAGTCTAAAAGCGAACTCTTATTTTTCGTTTTCAGAAAAATTTTTTGCTGTAGAAAAAATCACCCGCCAGAACTGAATCTGTCGAGTGATTGTATCGGAAAATTTGAGGGGCGCTTGATGATGGGTTGTACTTGACAGATTTTAGAAGCTGTACCAATAGAGGGAAAAGTAGTATAATGAGGGAATGATACAGAAAAATGAGCGACGCAGCTATGCGAGC
>NZ_CAJMXG010000518.1:0-1267 GCF_905219725.1 Oscillibacter sp. CU971 | reverse complement strand
ATGCTCTCCTTTCCGCCATAACCATTTTTATCCATTTGCCCCCTTGGCCGCAACAAAGTGGGCGGGAGGGGGATTGTCAATGGTGCGCGAAGCACAGGCATAAGCCCTCGCCATTGACAATCCCCCTCCCGTCCGCTATCATCTGCCAAGGGGGAGAATGGATTTCACTTTGATAGCTGCACTGAGTCAAGATGTTTGCTTCCTCCAGCGCTCTGTGGATTCGCTGGGAAAGCAATGCCCCCTGTATTCCCAGACGCCAGGCCGGCCTGGATTCACGGGATAAGCAATCCGCTTGAAAGTTATGTAGGTTTCCCGCCATTTGCCTGTGGCCGGGTCAAGCTTCTCACCAAGCGGCTCCCCAACCTGGACCAGATCAGAAGTCATACAGAGCGGCGGCAGGCTGTCTATCAGAATATCCACCGTGTCCTCGGTCACATAGCTGCCGAGATGCGACGCCTGACAGCTGAAATTGTCCCAGGTCAGGACTTCTCTTCCATTGTAAGTCATGATTTGTTCCCCCTTTCGGATTCTGACGATTGTCTATCTTGTCATGCGGTTTCTCCGGCGCTGACTGCTCCGTAGGTCCAGGCCCCGTCCGGATTCCAATGCTGAGTAGCCGCTCCCAAAGAAAGGTTTTGATTTCTTTGATATGCTTTTTGGAATATCGGCCCTGAAGTCCGGTTCGTTCGTCAGAATAGCCGCTGACGTCCTGTGAAGGACGCAAAAAAGATCCGGACAAATGCCATTCCCGCAGCTTCAGGCGGCCTCATACACAACGGCGTGCAGGACTTCTCGCTTCCAATGGTCGATAAAGTCCTGAACCGCATGTGTTGGGTCCTGATTACCCTGACCGCGCACCTGGACGATTCTCCGGTGACGAACTTCAATCGTATAAAAGGGCTTGGCCTCATTCCCGCATCGCCGCAGGAACAGAATCAGGCACTCTTTTTGGGCGATTCTTTTGACATATGCGCCGACACAGTGGTGCAGCACATTGCCCTCCCGGATGATTTCGTCCGGCGTATTGGGGCGGACGATTTTCAAGCCGTTGTACTCAAAATCCAGGCTGTTCCCGACACGGGCGTAGGCTGATTGGAAGCCGCACTGTATGTTCTCATCTTTTTTGGCCTTGATATTCTGGGCAACTTTATCGTGGGATTTTTGCAAATCTCTGGGATACAGGACAAAACTGCTGCGCATGTTATAATCCTGCCCATTACACATGTCCAGATAGTCCCGGTACTCGCTTAAAAGGTCCTGCATGTGC
>NZ_CAJMXG010000517.1:0-1268 GCF_905219725.1 Oscillibacter sp. CU971 | reverse complement strand
GCCCGGGCCTTTTCCAAAAGGGCCTCCAGGCCCATGTTCAGCTCCTCCAGCCGCCGGGACAGGCCCTCCGCCCGGTCCTTCTCCTGGGCGGACTGGGCCGCCAGACCCCCGGCCCGGCTGTCGGACTCCACCAGCTCCGCCTGGGCCCGGTCAATGTTCTCCTGGTTGTGGGCGATGCCGGTTTCCAGCACCGCCACGGCGGCGGACTGGTCCTTCGCCTGGGCGTCCAGCTCCCCGGCCTCCGCCCGGACCTGCTCCGCCTCCATGTCCTTTTGGCGCATTTCCTCGCCAAAGCGCTCCCCCTCGGCATAGAGGGCATCCAGGGCGGCCCGGGCCTCGTCCCGCTCCTTCTCGGCGGCGTGGAAGTCCATTTCCAGCTTCCGGGCGCTGATTTTCAGCGCGTCCAGGTTTTCCAGCCACACGGAGATTTCCAGAACCCGCAGCTCGTCCCGCAGGACGAGGTATTTTTTCGCTTTCTCCGCCTGGTCCCGCAGGGGCTCCACCTGGAGCTCCAGCTCGGAAATCTTGTCGTTGATGCNGACCAGATTTTCCTCCGTCCGCTCCAGCTTCCGCTCCGCCTCCTCCTTCCGGTGGCGGAAGCGGGAGATACCGGCGGCCTCCTCGAAAATCTCCCGGCGCTCGCTGCTTCGGGTGGAGAGGATTTCGTCGATTTTGCCCTGGCCGATGATGGAATAGCCCTCCCGCCCAAGGCCGGTGTCCAGAAACAGCTCCGTCACGTCCTTGAGCCGGACGGATTGGCGGTTGATGTAGTATTCGCTCTCCCCGCTGCGGTAATACCGGCGGGTGACGGCCACCTCCGCCTCCTCCATGGAGGGGAAGATGCGCTCCGTGTTGTCCAGCACCAGCGTCACCTGGGCGAAGCCCACCTGCTTTCGCTGCTCCGTGCCGCCGAAAATGACGTCCTCCATCTTCGCGCCCCGGAGGCCCTTGGCGCTCTGCTCGCCCATGACCCAGCGGATGGCGTCGGAGATATTGGATTTTCCTGAGCCGTTTGGGCCCACAATGGCGGTGATATCCTCCCCGAAGTTCAGGACGGTCTTGTCCGGGAAGGACTTAAAGCCTTGAATTTCCAGCGCTTTTAAATACACGTTTCCACCTCTGCCGAAGCTCCGTCAAAGGGGGCTTCAATAATCAATTAACTATAGCAGAGAACGCGCCGCATTTCAAGATAAAATCTGTAAAGCTATCGCCGGGCAAGTTGTATATTGAAAATGGACAGTCGGATAAGCCATGTCCGGCTGTCAAAT
>NZ_CAJMXG010000516.1:0-1268 GCF_905219725.1 Oscillibacter sp. CU971 | reverse complement strand
TTTTTGCTTTCTGCAAGATGTTTCCCCCAAAAAAGAATCTTTTTGGGATTTATGACAAAATATTATGTAAACCGCATTATGTAAACCGCCCAAACAGGGCGGCACAGCCAGCCGGGCCGGCTGCGCCGCTGCCCATATTTAGGGGGCCGCATCCTCCGTGCATCCCATATCTGCGTCCCCCTCCCCTCCCCTCTCCGGCGGCGGGCCGGCTGCGCCGCCGGAGGGATATTTTGGAAAAGAACGGCACTTTTGTGCAATCCAACAAGAACCTCATTTTTCATTTCCGCCGCCGCCGGTTTTTGGGTTTGGCAATCCCGGCCAACAGTCCCCCGGCCAGGCCGCAGAGCAATAGGACGCCTCCCTGGCCCAGCCAAGCGATCTCCTCCCAAAAACCCAAGCCCGCCAGGAGGAGCACGGACAGGAACATGACTGCCGTCAGAACGCCTCCCGCTCTCCTCAAGGTCAGGCGCACCGTCAGCAGGCCCCCGGCCAGGGCGGCCACAATGCACAGCGCCGCCACCATAGGAAAGCTTCCGCCCTCCGACAGCGTACCCTTTACCATCAGCAGCGCCAAAAACATCAAACCCAGCAGATACACGCCCAGCGACAGCAGTCCCCCTGCCAAAAAGCCCTGCCACACCGCAAGTTTTTTTCGTCCCTTCGCCATAAGAAATCCTCCCTCGAAACATGCTCTCAAAAGGAGCATATTCCAGGGGAGGATGGTTTTATGCCATGAGGCGGAGGCAAAATGGAACCGGATTTATGAGAATTCAGATTTCCGGGTTCCAGTCGTTCTTTCCGCTGTCGGATTCTTTCTTTTCCTCTTCCTTCTTGGCGGGCTTTTTCTCCTCCTTCTTCTCCTCGGGCTGCTCTCCGCTCTGCACGCCCACGGAGCTGACGGCCCACTTGGTCAGTTCCATGCGGACCCGGTCGTCGCTGGTTTCAATGACAATGGTGTCCTTTCCGACAGAGACAATCCGACCGATAATACCGCCGATGGAGGTGATCACGTCGCCTTTTTTCAGGCTGTCCCGCATTTCCTGGGCTTTCTTTTTCCGCTTGTTCTCCGGGCGGATCATCAGGAAATACATGATCGCCACCATGACGATCAACATGAGAATTGTGTAATCCATTCCGAGCTTCCTTCCTTTTGTGTAATCAGAATGTGTCCATTATACCAGATACTGAAAGTTTTGCAAGCCTTTTCTTTATGTTATTTCCTTTGTTTTCCAAACGGAGAATGCCAAGCGTTTTTCACTCCCTGGAAA
>NZ_CAJMXG010000515.1:0-1278 GCF_905219725.1 Oscillibacter sp. CU971 | reverse complement strand
GAGGAAGAAAAGCTGGGGGAACAATCATGAAAAAATGCACAGCGGGAATGTTCTCTAAAATTGTGGTGATCCTGCTTTTCACTGCGTTTTTCCTGCCTATGACGGGCCTGTTCCTGTACCTGGCCGTCTTTGATCCCACTCTGTCCCATGAGGAGCGCCTCCTGTTTGTGGTGGGAGCGATTCTGTTCGGCGGACTGGTTATATTCGCCGCCTATCGTGCGCTTTATATCGGAATCGGCTGGGCGGAGTACAACGCAGAGACGGTGATCTTCCACTGTTCCCGGAGAGAACAGCACCGCTTCCGCTGGGAAGACATTCCGGGAGACAGAGTACAGGCCGAACCCTGGCAGGGCGGGTAGAGGATGTCCAGGAGGNCGGCAACAGCGTCCTCTACATCGGCTTCTATCTCCCGGAACTGAAGATGGCGGACTTGACCAACTGCAATGCCATGTCCTATACCCAGTGGACGTTCCAGGAGAAGACGGCCTGAGCGCCGGAATAATGAATGAGGTGATCGTATGACATTTGAAGAAATGGTTCAGCGTACCAGCCCTTATCTGTTGTGCTGGATCGACCTTGCCATGACGCCAAAGAAGCTCACGGACATCGGCCAATTAAGGCGGATCAAGCGTCTGGCGGATAAGGATTTTCCTGTCCCGCACAGCGAGTACACCAAGCAAAAGCTGGCTCCTATTCAGGACTTCTTGCAGTCCAGAACCGGAGACTGGGCCATGCTGGAAGAAATGACGAATCTCCAGGTGCTGGAGTTCCCCAAGCGCACTCCGCCCGGCGTCATAGATGATTTTTCCTTCCTCCCCAAGCTGAAAAATCTGTATCGTCTGGATTTGCAGTTCACCAGCTTTACGGATTGCTCCCTACTCTCCGGCCTCACCCAGTTGAAGAGTATTGCGCTCCCCGCTCGAAAGAAGCTGATCCACACCGAGGTGCTGGATACTCTGTCCNGNAAGATATNNACAGACGAACCCACTTATCAGGATGACAACTTTCCTCAGTACAAAGTTGTACCTGCACAGGAAGTCTCTGCACCTGTA
This sequence comes from Oscillibacter sp. CU971, assembly GCF_905219725.1. NCBI lineage: Bacteria > Bacillati > Bacillota > Clostridia > Eubacteriales > Oscillospiraceae > Oscillibacter > Oscillibacter sp. CU971. Next base: position 226 of record NZ_CAJMXG010000515.1, on the reverse strand, counting down.
TCCGGCGCTTTTGCCATCCGATACCTGGAGTATGGCCGGAAGAGTTTTGCCAACAGTGAGATTACGCAGGAAGTTCTGGACGAATTATCCAAGCTGATTCAGGCTGGGAAAATTGACTCCCTTCTTCTTTCCCTGGATGAAAATGGAGAGGAAGACTTTTTCACCATGGATATTGAGGAGGGCTGGGCCGCCCCCACGTTTAATATCTGGGATGAAAATGGTGATC
>NZ_CAJMXG010000514.1:0-1280 GCF_905219725.1 Oscillibacter sp. CU971 | reverse complement strand
TCCTCACCCCTTACTCCCTATTTTATCATCTTTACATGAAAAAGTCTGCCGGTAGGCAGACTTTTTCGACAAGCTGGCAGGACCGGCCCTTTCGGGCCGGTCCTGTTTTCACTTCTCCAAAAACTCGTCCAGGTTTTCCAGCGTCACCTGCCGGTAGGGAAGCCACACATAATGCCCCTCCGCCAGGTCCACCGCCTGGCCCGGGTCCTCCCCGTTCCAGAGGGCCAGCGTCAGATCCAGCATAGCCTGGGCCTGGCCCCGTCCGTCGTTGTGGACGGTGCCGTAGAGCTGCCCTGCCGCCACCGCCTCCAGGGCCGGGGCCGTGGCGTCCACTCCCACGATGAGGGGCCAGCGCTCCCGGGGCGTTGACGCCAGGGCATCGATGGCCCCCAGGGCCATGTCGTCGTTGTTGGAGAAGATCACCTCGATGCCGTCCCCAAACTCCTCCAGCCACTGGGCCGTCCGGGCGGCGGCCTGGGCCCGGTTCCAGTTGGCGGTCTCGTTGGCCAGCTTTTCCACCTCCACGCCCCCGTCCACGACGGCCTTGATGGAGTACTCCGTCCGCAGCAGGGAGTCCTGGTGCCCCGGCTCCCCCTCCAGCATCACGTACTGAAGAATGCCGTCGCCGCTGCGGTCCAGGGACTCCCGGTCCGCCCGCCAGGCGTCCAGCACCAGCCTGCCCTGGAGCTCGCCGCTCTCCCGGGCGTCGGCCCCCACGTAGTAAATCTGANCCCAGCNCTGGATGTCCTCCGCCACCGGCTGGCGATTGAAGAACACCAGGGGCACCCCCTCGGCCTCCGCCTTGTCGGCGATAACCGCCGCCGCCGTCCGGTCCACCAGATTGACGCACAGCACGTCGCAGCCCCGGGCCAGGAAGCGGTCCACCTGGTCCATCTGGGTGTTCTGGCTGCTCTTGCCGTCGGCGATGAAGAGGGTGATCTTCTTCCCCGTCCCGCTCTCCGCCTCCCGGACCAGGCCCTCTAAGTCCTGGGCCATGGCGGAGATGAAGGTGTCGTCCTGGGTGTAGAGGGCCGCGCCGATCCGGAGGCTGTCGTCCTTCCCCCCGCCGCAGCCGGAGAGGGCCAGCAGCGCCAAGGCCAGCAGGACGGCGGGGCCCCGCCTACCGGCTGGAAGACGACATGATGGGAAACAGCAGCTTCTGGTTTTCCGGCGCATAGATATCCTCCTCTCGCAAAATGAAGCAGGGCAGGGGGCCTTGGGCCCCCTGCCCTTCTTCATTTTGCGAGAGGCGGATATCTATCCGCCGGAAAACCAGAAGC
>NZ_CAJMXG010000513.1:0-1133 GCF_905219725.1 Oscillibacter sp. CU971 | reverse complement strand
ATGGGAAAACCAGACATCTGGAGAGAGTCCCGAAAAATTTGTGTAAAAGAGAAGAAAAGACATCCATCGGGATGGAAGATAAAATTCTGGGGCTGTACGCCTGCGGAATGAGCCAGCAGGACATCTCGGAGCAGATTAAGAGTTTGTACGATGTAGACATCTCGCCGGAGCTGGTGAGTAAGAGCAGCGAGAAGATCATGCCAGAGGTCACGGCGTGGCAGAACCGGCCGCTGGAGCCGGTGTATCCGTTCGTATTTCTGGATGCCATACCAAACCAAGGTGGCGTATGTGGTTTTGGGCATCATCATGGACGGCACAAAGGACATCCCGGGCGTCTGGATCGGAGATCACGAGAGCAGCAAATTCTGGCTGAATGTGTTGAACGACCTTAAAAGCAGAGGAGTTTTGAATGTTCATCTGTTCTGTGTGGACGGTCTAAGAGGCTTCGTGGAAGCCATTGGGGCTGCTTATCCCCACAGCTAGGTGCAGCGGTGCATCGTCCATCAGATCCGCTCCTTCACCCGCTTTGTCAGTTATAAGGACATCAAGCCACTGATGGCGGATCTGAAGAAGGTTTACACCGCTGTCACCGAGAATGAGGCTCTGGAAAATCCCATGGCATTCAAAGAAAAGCGGGGGAAGCAGTACCCCTCCTGCGTCAAAAGCTGGAAGGAAAACTGGAATATTCTGAGTATCTTTTTCGCATATCCCACCGAGATTCGGAAAATCATATACACGACGAATATTATTGAGAGCCTGAACCGTCCGTTTCGCCAGATCACAAAAAACAAGCCCAGCTTCACCAACGACAATTCCCTGCGTAAGATGCTCTACCTGGCCAGCAGGAAAATTGTCGAGCACCGGACTGCCAGATGTCGAAATTGGGACATGGTTTTACCCCAGCTCCAGCTCATGTTCCAGGACCGCCAGTCCGCCTGAACCCGACTTCCCCTTAAGTGCTTCCAGGCAGGGAGGCGGCATTCACGCTGTGCGCGCATACCGTCTCCCTGCCTGGAATACAGGTGGGTAAGCCGAGTTAAGCCAGCTTGTGTCCAGCCTGGGAAATCTTCTGATTTGCTCCCATTCCCTTGACTACAGCTTGTCTCCTTTTACACAAAATTTTCTACAGGGCC
>NZ_CAJMXG010000512.1:0-1289 GCF_905219725.1 Oscillibacter sp. CU971 | reverse complement strand
TCTGATCAATGGGCAGGACAAAACAGATTCTGTCAAGGAGTTTCGGCCCTGTGGCGATGATTGCGATATCATTTATATCAGCTCCCCTCAAGTGTACCACTATCAAGGCGGCAAGGTAAAAATTCTGGAACTGCAACAGCACATTGATCCTACTGGCCTGATCGTAACTGTCAAAGGTATCCGTGTGACCCAAGTGGGTATGATTTTAGATTTTGGTCCATACTATCGTCTTGTCCCCAGCGGGAAGAAAACACTTTCTTATCCCAGGGAAGAAGTGGAAATCCAGCACAACTGCTTAACAGAAGAAAGTCAAAAATGTATTTTCGATTATTTTAAGGAGACGGCAGGAGCTGTCAGCTTGGTGGTAGGAAATGATATTAATATCCTTAGCATGCAGTATGAACGGATTCAAACTGTCAGTGAAGAAACCGTTTTGACTTGCTATCTGGAGCCTGGCAGACAGCCTAAAACAGTTCCCCTCCCAGAGACCGTTATCTATCCCTTTGGCCTGAATCAGAGCCAGAAAATCGCGATAGAAAACGCGCTGTCCTCTCAAATCAGCATCATCCAGGGCCCGCCAGGTACCGGTAAAACGCAGACGATCCTAAATATTATTGCCAACGCAGTAAGAAACGGAAAAACAGTGGCAGTGGTATCCAACAACAATTCCGCGACCCTCAATGTTGCGGAGAAGTTGGAGAAAAAGGAACTTTCTTTTCTCACCGCCTTTCTGGGAAGTATCAGTAATAAGGAACGCTTTCTGGAAACCCAGACTGGCAGATACCCGGATATGGGAGAGTGGATTTTAGGACAGGAGGAAAAGACACGGCTCAATCGGGAAGTGACCGCGCTCTCCAAAGAATTGAACGATATGCTCAATGCAAAGAATCGGATTGCGGAGATCGAGCAGGAATTTTTACAGCTCAAACCAGAGCAGCACTACTTTGACGAATACTATCGGACTTATGCACAGGCACCGCAGGAGAATTTAAGGGGACTTTCTTCGCAAAAGATCCTGAACCTCTGGTTGGAATATGAACAGCACGCCGAACACGAGAGCAGACTGGGCCTGCTGAAAAAACTCTCCATCATGTTTCGGTTCAATCTCAGTGCCTTAAAGATATTCCTCCAGTCTCCAGAATTGGTGATTCCTTATCTTCAACGGCAATTTTATGTCGTGCGGCAGCGGGAGCTGACAGAAGAACGAATCCAACTGGAACAGAGACTTGCAAATTACTCTTTTTCTGAAAAAATGGAGGAATTGACAGAGAAGTCCCTTCGCTTATTCC
>NZ_CAJMXG010000511.1:0-1293 GCF_905219725.1 Oscillibacter sp. CU971 | reverse complement strand
GGAGGGGGACAGCGCCATGACCGGTAAGAAAGGACTGGGCGTTGCCCGGGGGGGGGGAGCTGGGCAATACGGAGAGCCCCGCCGGGAGCAATCGGACCAAGTACGGCAAGTGGTTCGGCCTGGACGGTTACGCCTGGTGTATGATATTCGTCATGTGGTGCTTCAGCCAGGCGGGAGCCCTTCAGTTCCTGCCCAAGCGGACGGCCTCCTGTGGGGACCTGATGCGCTCGGCAAAGGCGGCGGGCTGCTGGGTGACGGAGAACTACCGCCCCGGGGACGTGGTGATCTACGACTTCCCCGGCGGTGCGGCCACGGACCACACCGGCATCATTGAGAGCGTGACGGCCTCCGGGGTGGTGGCCATTGAGGGCAATAAGGCCGGGAGCCAGTCCAACGGCGGGCAGGTGTGCCGAAAGAGCAGGAAGTATAACGTGATCGTGGGCACGGTGCGCCCGAGATTTGAGGAGGACGACTTGAATATCGACAAGCTGACCGACGCCGACCTGGTGGAGCTGGCGGGGCGGATGCAGGCGGCCCTGGCGAAGTAGTCGGTGAGCGCCAAGCTGGCGCCGGAGCTTCAGGAGGCCAAGGCCCAGGGTATCACCGACGGGACCCGGTCGGCGGCCTTCGTTACCAGGGCCCAGGCCGCCGTAATGGCGCTGAGGGCGCAAAGGAGTAAGAAAAGCGGAGGGTTTCAGCCAATGTCATTAAATTAAGGATGTTAAGGGCCAGATACGGCGTATCTGGCCCTTAACGCAATCCGGCCAATTGGGTTGCGCCGTTTAGATAATTGTGAAAAAATAGTAAACAATGCTCAGACCACTTGACAGCCTCAGTATCACATTTAAAATAAAAGCATAATTATCGCCCAGACAAATTCGTAGCGCTATTGCGCATACCAGGGGCAAGAAGAAAACCATTTTAAATTTATAAATTAAGTGACGAATACGAAAGGCGACGCCCTCACAGATGAGAGGGTGCGTCTTTTGTGCTTTTCTGGCGATAGTTTTACAACTATCGAAACGAGGAAAAATTATGGAAAGGCTTGGAAATCGTCACAATTCAGACACTCAAACAGCTATATTTGAAGAAACAAGCGACACATTATCTATCGCCGACATGCTCAAACGCACTTTAGAGCGCACCAGCACCAGCGGCGAGGACATGACCCGCTCTCTGGGCCAGACAGCCCGCAATCAGAAACTGCCACCTGCAACCCTCATCAAGTTCCTGATTGCCGCCGAGGGTGGGCCGCTGGCGAAGGAGCTGCACCGCGCCGGGATTGACGCTACC
>NZ_CAJMXG010000510.1:0-1299 GCF_905219725.1 Oscillibacter sp. CU971 | reverse complement strand
CCCAGGCCCCGGCCCCGGCGAAGCCGCCCAGGGGCTCCCGGTGCTCCGGGTGCCCCTACTGGCGGGGCATCGGCTGTGTGTCCTGCTACCGGGAGCTTATGCGGGCCCCGGCTGGCGGGAGGTGACAGCTTGGCCCGTGAACTGACACGCGAGGAAAAAAAGAAAATCCGCGCCCTGGTGGTAAAGTGGTGTGCCAACTATGACAAGGAATACGGGTGCCTGCCCCTGGAGTGCGAGTGCTATATGTTCGGCAAATGCTGGACGGGCGCTTACTGCCGCTATTTCCAGGAGGCCGTCCTGCCCCTCGATCCGGCGCTGGAGGCGGCCCTCTTGACCGAGGGGCCCAGGCCGGAGTTTAAGCCCTGTCCCATCTGCGGCGGGCCCGTTGCCCCGGATCGGCGGCAGGCATACTGCTCGGCGGCCTGTGCAAAGAAAGCCCACCGCCGACAACAGCGGGAATATATGCGGAAAAAGCGGGGCTGGGGTGTTGACAATTAGGCCCCGGAAAATCCCCGGTTTACAAGGCTTTCCGTGGCCGTTTTCGGGGCAGGCCGTATGTTTCTACGGTCTGCCCCTGTTTAGCCCGGATGCTGTCAACATTTTGGAAAGGAGGCGTTTATGCGAAAGCCGGAGGAATATAAGTATTACTCCACCCAGCGGCCTATTTCTATTGGCACATTTCCGAAAGACCATTTCAAAGCCCCGATCCGTCTGCAAAACTATGATGGCCGGCTCCCGGTAGAGGGTGGCGCGTTCCGGGCCTGGGGCGAGGTGGTATATGATACGCCGCTGTCCGATGGGGAGCTGCGGAGCTATGAGCTCCGCCCCTCCCGCAACAATCCAGACATCCGGCGGCAGATGGACGCCCAGGCCCAGGTAGTGGGAAAATGGGAGGATGCTCACCGCGTCCCGGATCAAAAGCGGCTGACGTGGTTTTACCCGGACTTCGGCAGTTATGTGGTGAAAGAATACATCACCCCGGAGCAACTGGCGGACTTTGCCCGTGGCGTGGAACGCCAGGAGGCGGCGCGGGCCCACAAGGAAGCCAAACGCCAGCCCCCGATTGCGGAGCAACTGAAAGCGGCCCAACGGGAGGCCCAGGAAAACAAGGCCCCGGACGGCCCCAAAAAGAAAGCCCCTGACCGGGGCGACAGATAGGAGGACTGTTATGGAAAAGAAGCGTGAACAGGATTTTGCCAACCAGGAAGCCCTGCGGCTCTCCGGAGTATTCAATACGCCGATCCCCGCCCAGCCCCCGGAACGGGAAAAGGCGCTGGACAAGGTCAGTCTCTTATACAA
>NZ_CAJMXG010000509.1:0-1305 GCF_905219725.1 Oscillibacter sp. CU971 | reverse complement strand
TCCAGCTGCTGGAGCACGGGGTCCGGCTGGCGGGAGGCGAAGGTGTCCGCCGGGAAGACCAGCAGGGGGATGTTGTTCACCGTGGCGGTGGCGCAGGCGGTGACCATGTTGGCCGCGCCGGGGCCCACGGAGGAGGCGCAGGCAATGATTTGCTTGCGGCAGTTCTGCTTGGCAAAGGCAATGGCCGTGTGGCACATGCCCTGCTCGTTCCGGCCCTGCATGACCCGCAGAGCGCCGGGGTTCGTGTCCAGGGCCTCGCCCAGGCCCACGGCGATGCCGTGGCCGAAGATGGTGAAGAAGCCCTCCACGAATTTGGTCTCCACGCCGTCCATGGAGACGTACTGGTTATCCAGGAATTTGACAATGGCTTGGGCCGTCGTCAGTCGAGTTGTATTTGACATAATCTACTCCCTTCTGTTTTTGATGTGCGAAACGCCCAGCCGGGTATACCGATTGGGCGTTTCGCGGAGAAAAGAAGTATGTAAAACAGTTCCCTGTCTTACTTGCTCAGAAGCTCATGCTGGATGCGCTCCAGGGCTTCGGGGGCCTGTTTGTCCATCTTCTCGGGGAAGCCGAAGTAGCTCACGCAGATAATGTTGTCTCCGCCCACCTTGGGCGCGTCGGGTTTGAGCTGCTTGTTGGCAAAGTCCATCTCCCGCAGGGTCTCGAAGATGCCGTCAAAATCCACCTCGCCCTCACCCATGGCGGTGTGCTGATGGATGGTCACATCCGCCCGGCCCCGCTGGTTCAGCCAGGGCGGGTTCAGGATGTAGCGGCAGTCCTCTGTTTGGTTCCAAGTATCGGCAAGAAGGACGTGGGTCAGTTCATCTCCGGCGTATTTCAGCATGTGCCGCACATCCCCCTTGCCTTGGTCGTAAAAGAAGCCATGAGAGGCGGAGTAGACATAGCCCAGATTCTTGGAGCGGAAGGATTTCACGATGTCGCAAGCCTCGTCGTTCAGCTCACAGAAGTCATAGGGATGGGACTGGATTTCGACGCGCAGTCCCTCCCGCTCAATGATGGGGAGCAGCTCCTCCATGGAGCGGAAGAACATGCCGTTGCAAAGCTCCTGCTGGTTGGGGACGCCGGAAAACTCCGTGTTGATGACGGGCACGCCCATGTCCACGGCAATTTGGATCATCCGCTTCCAGTTGGCCACGGCGTGCTGGCGCTGCTCCTCGGTGGGGCCGGACCAGCGGTAGACCACGATGAAGCTGGAGATTTCGACACCCGACTCCTTCAGGGCCTTGCGGTACTCCTCCTCGCACTCCTTGGAGAAGAGGGGGTGCTTGTAGAAGGGTTTGA
>NZ_CAJMXG010000508.1:0-1308 GCF_905219725.1 Oscillibacter sp. CU971 | reverse complement strand
GCATAGCTGCGTCGCTCATTTTTCTGTATCATTCCCTCATTATACTACTTTTCCCTCTATTGGTACAGCTTCTTATAAAAAGGTAGGAAGCGGCGCGGGCAGGACGGCGGAGCAGGTGATGCGCGATGTGCTGTTTCGCTTTGCGGGGGAGTCCTCGCTGGGCGCGATTGACAAACGGCAGAAACAGCGGCGGCAGGCTTGAGAAACNGGCGGGGGCGGCGGACAGCCGCTCCCGCCTTTTTGGAAAAACCCCGCCGTAGACATTTTTAAAAAATCATGCTATGATACGAGGGCAAAACAACTTCCGGAAGAGAGGAGCCCGGCTTATGAACATTGGAAACGTGTCCATCCCCTCGAAGCTGGCGCTGGCCCCCATGGCCGGCGTCACCGATGCGGCCTTCCGCCGGNTCTGCGCGGAGCTGGGGGCGGGCTATACCTGCACGGAGCTGATCTCCTCCAAGGCCCTTTGCTATAAGGATAAGAAGACCTTTTCCCTTCTGCGGCAGTTTCCGGGGGAGCACCCCGCCGCCGTTCAGATCTTCGGCAGCGACCCGGTGTGCATGGCGGAGGCCGCCCAAATCGCCATGGAGTACACCGGGGCGGATATCCTGGATATCAACATGGGCTGCCCCATGGGGAAAATTGTCAACAACGGCGACGGCGCGGCCCTGATGAAGGACCCGGAGAAGGCGGGGCGCATCGTGGAGGCCGTGGTGAAGGCGCTTCCCTCCGTTCCGGTGACGGCGAAGTTCCGCCGGGGCTGGGACCTGGGGAGCTGCAACTGCGTGGAGTTCGCCCAGGTTCTGGCGGAGGCCGGAGCCTCCGCCGTGGCGGTCCATGGCCGGACCCGGGCCCAGGTCTACGGCGGGCAGGCGGACTGGAACTGCATCCGGGCCGTCAAAGAGGCCGTGGCGATTCCCGTCATCGCCAACGGGGACATCNGGNAGCCGGAGGACGCGGCCCGCATTTTACAGCACACCAAGGCGGACATGGCCATGATTGGCCGGGGGTGCTTTGGAAACCCGTGGCTCTTCCGGCAGGCCAAGGCCCTGCTGGAGGGCGAGCCCGTCCCGCCCCTGCCGCCCCTGGCGGAGCGGTGCGATTTGGGGGTGCGGCAGTTCGAGCTGGCGGCGGAGTATAAAGGAGAGCGGTTGGCCGTTCTGGAGGCCCGGCGGCATTACTGCTGGTATCTCAAGGGCGTGCCCTACGCCAATTACTATAAGGAGCAGATTGTCCAGATGAACACATTAGAAGATGTGTACCGGGTGACCCGGGGGATTAAGCGGGACCTGCGGGACGGACAGGGGG
>NZ_CAJMXG010000507.1:0-1311 GCF_905219725.1 Oscillibacter sp. CU971 | reverse complement strand
ACAAAGCCTGAGTGTTTGGCAATGTTCTTACGCTCTTGCTCGCTTTTCTTCCCGGCTGTATGGCCTTGTACGTTTTTTTCAGATTCCAATTTCAGACGGGCATTTTCTCTCAAAAGTTGCGAAAAATGGTTTTTCAGGCTCAAACATTCCCGCGCATATTTCCGGCATAAGTAAGAACAATGGCACCCGTGTGGTAGGTGCCATTGTTCTGTATATTTAAGTGGCCTTATCTTCGCCGCAGGTTTCTCCGCCGGTTTCGGCTAAAGCTTGCTTAACCAAATCATCAGCCTGAACCGACGCCACCGGCATCGCCGCTTCATCTTCATTGCCAATGCGAATGAGACCTGTGTAAGTCGCTTTGAGCTTAGGCACACAGATTTGCTGAGGGTCATTCCCGCGGTAAGTCGGACTCATCCAACGTTCGAGCTTGTATTCCAGGATTAAAGGCTCTGGCGTATCCATGAGCTTCTTCGGCCGCATAGCATTCTTGCGCCCAAATGTCGTGAAACCGGGAATCTTACCAGCTTCGGCCATATCGGCAATCTCTTTCACGAACGTGTTGCGACCCTGGATTTTGCCAGACGGCGAGTTCTGAATGAACCAGGCTTTATATAAATCATACAGGAATCCGAACGGCAGAATGCCCCAGACAGTCTCCGGAATCACTTCTTCAGCGAACAGCTGAATCGGGTTGTTATATTCCTTGTAGTCTTCCAAGACAAACCGGCAAGCCGCTGGCTCAGATAATTTATAATAATTCATGTTCAAGACTTTGAACAAGACGTACTCAAGAACTTCTTTCCGGCTCAGATAATCGTCTTTTATGTACTTCCGGGCCATGCCGGTAAAGCACTTGTCGAACGGGATAAACAGCTGCCGGCGATAGAAACTCTCGGACGTATCCCGGATTCTGGGATACTCGTTCAGGCACTGGACCATGAATCCAAAGAATTGATAGGATACAGGCGTCTTGAACTTCCGGTTAATCAAAATCACGTCATTCGTGATAACGGCTTTCAAGTTCGCCACTTTGTCAAGATACACGCCGACGTCGTTCTCGTCAACGATAATCGCACTGGAATGTATCAGCGGCTCCAGATGGAAGTCTTTCGAGAAGTCACTCAGGGATATACTTGCGTAGCTCCCGCGTCCACACAGATTACGCATGAGCTCACAGAGCGTGCCCTTGCCGGAATTGCCCGACGCCGAATACAGCCAGGCACATTGGTCCCAGCGGACAAATGGCCTGATAATCGCACCCAAAATCTGCCAGAGTAATTCGACGATGTCAGCATCGTTGGAAAGCCCAGA
>NZ_CAJMXG010000506.1:0-1317 GCF_905219725.1 Oscillibacter sp. CU971 | reverse complement strand
ACCTGATCGCCAGCAACCCGACCGAGCAAATCACCGCTCCCAGATTCAGCTATGGGGCAAAGCAGATACTGACGGACAAGCAGCTGGATGTGTTCATGAAGGTCATCGCAGAGGATGAAATCTGGTGTGACTTCTTCTACACTGAGCTGACCACTGGCCTGCGCCGGGGTGAGATCTGCGGGCTCAAGTGGGAAGACTTCGATGAGGTCACCGGCACACTGAAAGTCTGCCGCACCGTCTATCGGGAAACTGGCGGCGGGCTGACTGCCGGGGATACCAAGACCAGCGCCGGCGTCCGGAAAATCGTGCTGCCCGCCAGTACAACAGCTCTGCTCAGTAAGAAGAAAGCATCGGCTCTGACTGAGTGGATATTCCCCAACCCGCTGAAACCGGAACAGCCCACTAATCCTGGCTCCGCATACCGACAGCTGAAGGTTCTGCTGAAGCAGGCCGGCCTTCCGAACATTCGCTTCCACGACCTGCGTCACACCTTCGCGACTCACGCTCTGGCGTCGGGCGTGGATGTGAAAACCTTGTCAGGCATCCTGGGCCATACCAGAGCAGCATTCACGCTGGACACCTACACCCACACCACCGGCGATATGCAGAAACGCGCATCGGAAGTGGTGGGTGATTTTCTGACAGATATTTTCGGAGAGGAGTTGAGACCGTGGGAAGAAAGCGCAAAAGCGGCGAGGGTACTGTCCGACTGAGAAAGGACGGCCGCTGGGAGGGGCGAGTGGTCGTCGGCTATGATGACAAGGGGCTGCCCAAGACGAAGAATGTCCTTGCCAAGACCAAGGGGGAGTGCGTGGCNAAACTGGAATCACTGAAAGAGTCCGTGGCTCCCGCAACCGCTGTCAAGATCAAAGCAGATATGCCCTTCGGCGAGTGGGTAGAATTCTGGTATGAAAACTACAGCAAGCCAATGCTTCGCCCCAGTTCCCAGCGATCCTATGAGGACTTTATCTGGCTCTACATCTGCCCCAAATTAGGTAGTGTTCCTCTGAACAGGTTAACGATGAATGACCTCCAGCGGTTCTTCAACTGGATGCGAAAGGATGGACGTACGCTGCATAGAGAAACCAGAGGCGGTGGTCTCTCGGACAATATGGTGCGCAACTGTCACAGTCTCTGCCGCAGGGCGTTGGAAAAAGCTGTGGCAGAGCGATTGATCGTAAAGAATCCAATTGAGGAATGCAAGGCTCCGCCAATCAGACGGCAGGAGATGCAGCTGCTCACCAGGGAGGAGTTGCAAAGACTGCTCATCCAGGCCAAGGATGAAGGTTACTACGAGGTATTCCTTCTAGAGTTGAC
>NZ_CAJMXG010000505.1:0-1320 GCF_905219725.1 Oscillibacter sp. CU971 | reverse complement strand
AAGGGATAGTAGGCGTTGGTCATGAGGCGCTGCTGGTTGGCCTCCACGCTCTGGGGGAACTTCTTGAAGTCCTCCTCGGTGAAGCCGCAGTCCCGCAGGGGGCGCAGGGGCAGGATGCGCTGGAGCAAGGCGTTCATTTCGGGGATGGCGTTCCTGGCCTCGCAGCCGAGAATCCGGGCCACCATCTCCTTGAAGCGCATGATCTCGCCGTCGGGGTTCTTCTCGTCATAGTAGTCCATGATGGCGCCGAAGAGCATATAGTTGCTCTCGCCGTGGGCTACGTGATAGGTGCCGCCCAGGGGGAAGCTCATGCCGTGGACCGGGCCGCAGCNCGCCTTCAGGAAGGCGATGCCTGCGTAGAAGCTGGCGGTGACGAACTCGTCCAGATACTCGAACCGGCCGTCCTGGCCCTTCTCGTCGATGAGCTTGAAGCCCTTGAGAATCATGTCCATGGCCTTTTCGGAGAAAAGCTCGGAGGTCATGGTCTTGCGGTGGGGGCTGAGGAAGGACTCAGTTGCGNGGACCAGTGCGTCAATGGCGGAGCAGGCGAAGGGCTTGTAGGGCAGGGTCTTGATGAGGTCGGGAATCAGGCAGACCTTGTTGGGGATGATGTCGTCGGACACCAGGCCCNGCTTNGTCTCGNCGCCGGTGAGCACNCCGTCTTTTTCNTCCTTGACAATCGCNACGGAGATGTTCGTACACTCGGAGCCCGTTCCGCAGGTTGTNGGGATGGCGATGACATCCTTTTCATGCTGGACGGGGAAGCGCTTGAAATACAGGTTGTGCACCGTGTCGGGCCGCTTGCAGCCCAGCAGCTTGCAAAGGTCCATGATGGCGCCGCCGCCGACCGCGATAACCCGGTCATAGCTCTCATAGGGGATGGCGTCGTACATGACCTGGATCATTTCCTCGCTGGGCTCGCCCGCGCCGAACTTCTCCTGGAACACGAACTGGCACTTGAGGTTCAGCTCCTTCATGAAGGGGGTGTAGATGAACTCGTTGGTCAGCACCACGTCCCGCTCGCCCAGCNTGAACTCCTCCGCCATGGCNGCGAAGGTGTCGAACTTGTACACGGTGGGAGCAAAGATGATTTCACGCTTGTCGGCCATCAGAGCGGCGGAAAAAGCGTCCATTTTCTGAGCCATAATGAATCAGTCTCCTTTAAAATTTTTAGAACGGCATTTGCGGAGGACAGGCGGGCCAGGGGGCCCGCCCCTACAGGCTGCGTTGTACGATAGGCGTACCGTAGGGGCCGCCGCCCTGCGCCCGCCGTTAGCGGCTTTGCCGCTTACGGCGGCGGCGTACCCCTTGCGGGTGCTC
>NZ_CAJMXG010000504.1:0-1330 GCF_905219725.1 Oscillibacter sp. CU971 | reverse complement strand
CAGCCGGCCGACGCCGTGGAGCTTGGCAAACAGCTCTGCGCACGTGTCCTGCCCCATCAAAACCACGCCTCTTTCAAAAGCCGTCACCGGGAGCTTAGCGCCAAGACTCAGGCAGTTCTGAAACAATATGCCGCTCCCGGCATTCGCTCTGCGGAGGATAAGCGGAAACTGGCGGAGGCGTGGCTGGACCTGGCGGTGGACTTCGTCAAGGTTACGGTCAAGTTCCAGGCGGAGGAGCAGGAGAAACTGCAGAAGCAGCAGGAGGAGCAGAAATTAAAACCTGAGCTTGCTATGACTATGTGAAAAGGAGGCTTTTTATGGACCAATCCGCAATCATCTTTATCGTACTGGCCGGCGCGGTGTTCCTCTTGACCGGGATACTCGCCACCCACTCCGGCGGTTCTCTCAATGGCATCAAAGCCAGAACCGTCGGGGATGGCCAGCACGGCACCGCCCGCTGGGCTACGAGCAAAGAGCTGAAAAAAACTTATCAGCATGTTCCCTTCCGGCCTGCTCAATGGCGGAAGGGAAAGAATCTCCCTAAAACCCAGGGCCTGGTTCTGGGCTGCGAGGGAAAAAAGAACGCCGTCACCGCCCTGGTGGACAGCGACGACATCCACTGCCTGATGATTGGCGCGTCCGGTGTGGGCAAAACGGCGTTCTTTCTCTATCCGAATCTCGAATACGCCTGCGCCAGCGGTATGAGTTTCCTGGCCCTGGATACAAAGGGGGACCTGGCCCGGAACTATGGAGCCATCGCCATCAAGCACTACGGCTACAAGGTGGCGGTGATCGATCTGCGGAACCCCACACGCTCCGATGGATATAACCTCCTGGCGCTCATCAACCACTACATGGACATGTGCCGGGAGAATCCTGGCAATCTTGCCGCCAGGGCCAAGGCGGAGAAGTACGCCAAAATCCTTTCCCAGACCATTGTCAACCCGCAGGGAGATGCGTCCAACTACGGCCAGAATTCGTTTTTTTACGACGCCGCCCAGAGCCTGCTGACGGCGGTCGTGCTTCTGCTGGCGGAGTATCTGCCGCCCCAAAACACAGGGAACATGGAAACCCGCCACATCGTCAGCGTTTTCAAGCTGGTGCAGGATCTCCTGGCCCCCAGCAAGATGGCCAAGGGCAAAAATGGGTTCCAGGTCCTGATGGACTCCCTGCCGGAAACTCATAAGGCACGCTGGTTCGCTGGATCGGCACTGACCGCCGCCGATCAGGCAATGGCCTCCGTTATGTCCACCGTGCTGTCCAGGCTGAACGCCTTCCTGGACTCCGAGCTGGAGCAGGTCCTCTGCTTCGACAGCGCCATCGATGCGGA
>NZ_CAJMXG010000503.1:0-1330 GCF_905219725.1 Oscillibacter sp. CU971 | reverse complement strand
CAGCCAAACTGAATGAGATGGGTATTCCCTGCCCGGCAGAGCACAAGCGGAGATCCGGCTCCAATTGCACATACGCATTTCAGAAGAACGATATTCCTCTCTGGTCAGCCGGGCCTGTGATCCGAATTCTGCGCAACCGCATTTACACAGGGACGCTGGAGCAGGGGAAGACAAAATCGAACCCGCTCCATCCGAAACTGACAAAACAGCTTCCCGAAAACGAGTGGGCGGTGCGGGAGGGGGCGCATGAGGCGATCATATCAGAGGAATGTTTTCGTGCAGTAGGACGCCTGCTCAACACAGATGCCAGGTCTGCGCCGGGTGAAGATACGGTCAGCCTGCTCTCCGGCCTCGTCCGGTGTGCGGCTTGCAAAAGTACGTTGACCAGGCAGACGGTAGGGAAGTATATTTACTACGTCTGTTCTCTGAAGCGGGAGCACAAAGAGAGCTGCAGCGGCTGCCGCATCTCGACCGATGCTCTGGATTCATCTGTTCAGCAGAATATCCGGGAACACATAAACCAAGTCGTATTGTTATGCAGCACGATTGCCACGGAAGACCTGGAGGACAAGCTGCTCTGTCAAATTCAACGACTGCAAAGCCAGATCAGTAAGGTGGAACAGCTTGCGTCAAAAAAGCGACGATTGATTGAAAGCTTGGAACCCAGCATGGCGGACGGCATTATTACATCGGAAGAAGCGGATGAACTGCGCCGCAGCTTTCAGAACGAACTGAATACATTGAGCCGGCGGAAACAGAAAATCCAGGAGGAAATCCAAAGGGTCGAGGACAGAACGATTCTTTGTGAATGGGCGAAGCAGTTTATCCCCTATACGAGCCAGACAGAATTTTCACGAAAAGACGTGGTCATGCTGGTGGAGTCGATTTTTCTGCATAAGGACAAGCGCATAGAAATCCATTTTGTCCATGACCACGAATTTGAATATATCCGGCAGATGCTGGAGTGATTAGCAAAAGCGATGGACTGTATGTTCATCGCTTTTGTTTTGCGCAAACGAAGACCGCCGTCCGCATATAGTTTACCAATCTGAATCAGGAGGTGTTTCATTGAGTACACGGGAAATTATGTTGATATGCTGCTATGCCGAAGAAAAAATCAATATTACACAGATTATCCGGACCTCGTTCGACATTTTTCTGAAAGAGGAACTTCAAAATGTTGCAAATCTGCCCTGTTTTACGGTATAATACATACGATGAATGACCGCTTATCTCAGGAGGTATGACATGTACTTAGAGATAAGCAATCCCATGGATTACCATGCGGCATTATACATCAGATTATCAAAGGAGGATGAGAGCGCGGGTC
>NZ_CAJMXG010000502.1:0-1337 GCF_905219725.1 Oscillibacter sp. CU971 | reverse complement strand
GAGCGGGGCGGGGAGAAGAACTGGAAGAAGTCCATCGACCTGGTGCGCACCGACTGCCGGGACGTGGAGAAGATGATGAACGAGCTGTACCTGTGCGAGTACGAGGGCGGCCTCTTCAACGGCGGCGCCGCGCAGATGGAGCGTCCCAACAGCTTTATCATTCAGCAGGGCCGGGCCGCCGAGTCCGTGCTGATGGAGATCGTCAAGAAGATTCTGGCCCAGCGCCATCCCGGCAAGGTCTTCACCATCCCCTCCAACGGACACTTCGACACCACCGAGGGCAACATCAAGCAGATGGGCTCCATCCCCCGCAACCTCTACCACAAGGAGCTCCTCTATCAGGTTCCCGAGGGCGGCAAGTACGAGAAGAACCCGTTCAAGGGCAACATGGACATCGACAAGCTGNAGCAGTTGATCCAGGGCGTCGGCCCCGCGAACGTGCCCCTGATCTTCACCTGCATCACCAACAACCCCNTCTGCGGCCACCCCGTCNCCATGGCCAACATCAAGGAGATCAACCGGTTCGCCCACAAGTACGATATCCCCCTGATCTTCGACGTGGCCCGCTGGGCGGAGAACTGCTACTTCATCAAGATGAACGAGCCCGGCTATGAGGACAAATCCATCGCCGAGATCGCCACGGAAATGTTCTCCTACTGCGACGGATTCTCCATGTCCGCCAAGAAGGACGGCCNCTCCAACANNGGCGGCATGCTGGCCTTCCGGGACAAGGGTCTGTTCTGGAAGAAGTTCTCCGACTTCAACGAGGACGGCTCCGTCAAGACCGACGTGGGCGTGCTCCTCAAGGTCAAGCAGATCTCCTGCTACGGCAACGACTCCTACGGCGGCATGAGCGGCCGGGATATCATGGCGCTGTCCTGCGGCCTGTATGAGAGCTGCGACTTCCGCTACATGGACGGCCGCGTGAAGCAGTGCGAGTACCTGGCCCAGGGCTTCTACAAGGCCGGGGTCAAGGGCGTGGTGCTGCCTGCCGGCGGCCACGCGGTTTACATCAACATGGACGAGTTCTTCGACGGCAAGCGGGGCCACGACACCTTCGCGGGCGAGGGCTTCTCCCTGGAGCTCATCCGCCGGTACGGCATCCGGGTCTCCGAGCTGGGTGACTACTCCATGGAGTACGACCTGAAGACCCCCGAGCAGCAGGCCGAGCTTGCCAACGTGGTCCGCTTCGCCATCGACCGCGACCGGCTGACCCAGGAGCACCTGGATTACGTCATTGCCGCCGTCAAGGCCCTGTACGAGGACCGGGAGAGCATCCCCAACATGCGCATCGTCTGGGGCCACAAGCTGCCCATGCGTCACTTCCACGCCTTCCT
>NZ_CAJMXG010000501.1:0-1340 GCF_905219725.1 Oscillibacter sp. CU971 | reverse complement strand
GATATGTACGAGGGCTTTGCCAAGACCGCCGAGGCGGAGGGCTTCCCCGAGCTGGCCTCAAAATTCCGGGCGGTCGGTGAGATTGAGAAGCATCACGAGGAGCGCTACCGTGCCCTTCTCAAAAATGTGGAGGCCCAGGAGGTCTTCAAGAAGAGCGAGGTCAAGGTCTGGGAGTGCCGGAACTGCGGGCATATCGTGGTGGGAACTGCCGCGCCGGAGGTCTGCCCCGTTTGCGCCCATCCCCAGGCTTATTTTGAGGTCCACGCCGAGAATTATTGAGTACATACGAACGGCGGCATGGAGCAACGCTCCATGCCGTTTACTTATTTAGGAGTCTCTCTCATCCCCCTCGTCAGATATCCAACCCCCGCTGGAGGGCTTCGCTGGCGGCTTTCTTGTTCTTATCGAAAGCGTGGGTATAGATGTCCAGCGTCGTGGACGGCTGGCTGTGTCCCAGGAGACCCGCCACCGTCGCCACGTCCGCACCGCCCGCAATCAGAAGGCTGGCGTTGCTGTGACGGAGTGAATGCACGTTCAGCTTTTCTGGGAGACCGTTCTTTTTCAAAATCAGCTTGAACCGCCATGTAAAGGTGCTGGGCGTCATCGGGTCCTGGCTGTCGTGCTTACGGAACACAAAGTCATCTGCGGTCAGCTGCCGATCTTCGTAAGCGTCGGCCTGCCATACGCATTCCCGGTAATACTCTTTCAGTAGACTCTCCATCTCCGGGGAGAAGTACACATACCTGTCCCCCGCCACAGTCTTGGTGTCCTTAACGATAATATTCTCCCCTGTGATTTTCACCACGTTCCGTTGGATGTGGATACTCTTACGCTCATAGTCAATATCAGACCACTTCAAGCCACAGCACTCGCCCCTTCTCATCCCGGTGGCAATAATCAGCTTGTAGTAGGTCTCATACTTGATGCTCTCATTTTCAAGCGCGGCAATAATCTTCTGAACTGTTTCTTCATCGGCAACAAGTTTCTCTTTCTTCTTGCCGGAGTATTTGTAGGTCCTCCACGCCGGATTGTGGTTAAGCAAACCGCCCTCCATCGCATCGGAGAGGATTCCACAAAGACACGCGTGGACTCCCTCTACCGTGTACTCGGAGAGCGGCATTCCGGTATTCTGACTTGTCTGCTTTCGCAGCTCGGCGTAGAGCTTACGAAAATGTTCGGGGCGGAGATCTACTAATTTATATCCTCCCAGGTACGGAAGGAATCGGTCAATGTCCTGCTTGTCACGGGCCAGCGTGGACTTCGCCAGCTTGTCCGGGGCGATATCCCGGAGCCAGATTTGAACGTACTGCGCCAGTGTGATGGTCCGATCCGTCGTTAGC
>NZ_CAJMXG010000500.1:0-1341 GCF_905219725.1 Oscillibacter sp. CU971 | reverse complement strand
CGCATAGCTGCGTCGCTCATTTTTCTGTATCATTCCCTCATTATACTACTTTTCCCTCTATTGGTACAGCTTCTTATGGCGTTTGGAAAAACGAGGGGGCGCAAGGCCACAGCCACACCTGCTCCGTCTGCGAGTATAAGCAGACGGTAGAGCATACCTTGGACACCAATCAGCGTTGTACGGTCTGCGGCTATTCAGCGGGAGAGGCCGCTATTGTCAGCATCGAGGGAAAGGATGACCAGACGTTTACAGAGCTTACCGATGCGTGGACCTACGCCGCCAACAACTCCAGCGCGGATCAGCCCGCCACGGTCCGGCTGATGCTCAACGCGGAGATTTCAAGCGGATTAGAAGTAAGCTCCGGTCAGAATATCATTCTGGAGATGGCGAACGGTGTAGCCCTCACCAGCAGCGGCAGAGGAATTGGGGTCATGGGCGGCGCTTTTACGCTGAATAGCGGTAAGATTTACGCCAGTGGCGGGGATGGTATATCTGTGACTAATGGTGGCACAGCCCATATCAATGGCGGCGATGTTACAGCGAAAAATTGCGGTGTTTATGCGAATGACGCCGGAACACAGGTCTCTATCAAAGGGGGCAGTTTCAGCGGCAAGTATGCCGTACAATTACAGTATTCAGCGACAGCCAAGATAGCCATTACCGGCGGCACTTTTTCCAGTACGGGTGAAAGCAGCATAGTATTTTTTGGATGTAACGCTGCTTTTGTGAATACCATGATTTCAGATGGCTATTTTGTCTACGGTCCGGACGGGAACAGTGTCAGCAGCAGCGATTTGGCCGTGCGGCTGCTGACAGGCGGCCCCTTCACGGTGCGGGCGTGCGAGCATTCCTAAGGATGGAAAGACCTACTCCATTTATGAGTTTGACCGGCTGATGAAGCAGACAGGAAACGCAGGGAGACTATCACCGTACTCANTTTTCAGCCACTCCGCCGTGTCCCGGTCACGGGTATGGCCGGTCATGTACTGCTGGACCCGACGCTTGCTGGCAATATCGCCGTTCCACTCCTGGAGGGCGGCGTCTATGTCGGCCTGGGTGATTTCTCTCGGCGGTATCGTGGCAGGAATAGGTGGTGTGGCCCCCAGTATATGAGTGGGACGTTCCATTTCCGGGGCTGATGCCGTTTGCGTCTGCTCCGGGTGCGTTTGCCGGTATTGTTCCAATTCCTCCGGGGTCAGGTATCGGCCTTCTTCAATCAACCAGTGGCACTTCATACCAANATGTCACTGCTTTCCCTTCTTCGCCGAGTGCATCTCCGGATCCCGTTTTTTCTCCGCGTTTTTTGTAGAGCTGGGTGCGCTGATCAGCGTGGCGTCTACG
>NZ_CAJMXG010000499.1:0-1341 GCF_905219725.1 Oscillibacter sp. CU971 | reverse complement strand
CGAAAAAAGTGCAGGATAAAGGCCGGGGGTCGCTTATGCGCCCCTCGGCCAGCCACACCGCCCCGCAGAGCGGGTCGGGGCTTTTCAATAGGTGGTCGGAATTTCAACTTTTTGCTGTGGCAGGTGGTCAGTATCAGCAAATCCAGAGAGAAAACCGCCATGTTCCGCCTTTTCACAAGGTGGCTGTCACAGGTGGTTTTCCGGAATTTCACGGGAGTCAGTGCGGGGGTCATTTTTTACCCCCTGGGGGCAAGTCGGGGGTCAGTTTTTCCTCTGTCCTTACAGCNGCCACAAAATCGGCGGGNNAAGGCAGGGNTATTTGCGAATTTCAGGAGGAGCANCATGCCGAGAGAGAAATCAAGTCCTCACCGCAAATCTCTCCCTGAGACACAACAACTCGTCAAAGAGATGTGTCCTCGAGACAACTACCGTACACAAAACGAGTTCATCGAGAAGGCCATCCGGTTCTACGCCGGCTACGTCTCCGGTCAGGATACCACCGCTTATCTCCCGCCCGCACTGG
Organism: Oscillibacter sp. CU971; assembly: GCF_905219725.1. NCBI lineage: Bacteria > Bacillati > Bacillota > Clostridia > Eubacteriales > Oscillospiraceae > Oscillibacter > Oscillibacter sp. CU971. The sequence goes on along the minus strand of NZ_CAJMXG010000499.1, from coordinate 818 downwards.
CGTCCGTCCTGCGCGGTACGGTTCAGGATACGGAGAACCGCGTCTGTCGTCTGCTCTTCAAGCTGGCGGTTGATCTGGACATGATGATGAATGTGCTGGTGGCAGGAATGGAGATTCCCGATGAACAGCTCAAGGCGCTGCGGGGACGGTGCGGCCAAGACGTGAAAAAAACCAGCGGCAACATTTCGCTGGACGACGCTGTCCGTTACCAAAGAGGTGGTCTGTGATCACCCGTACCCTGTTCAAATTCTGCGCCGCAAAACAAAGAATAAAAGTCCTCGAAAAAAGTAGTAGCTATTCCCCGCGAAGTGTGGTATGTGTTGGTGTTGCAGAATCGGAGAAAGGAGATGATACTCATGGCAAAGCGCAGACCATCCGGCGACGGTATGGTTCGCAAGCGGGACGACGGTCGCTGGGAAGGACGCATCGTGGTAGGCCGCAAGGAAAATGGTGACTCCATCTTCCGCTACGTCTACGCTCCCACGCAGAAAGAACTATCCACAAAGCTCCGCCAGCACATCGACAGCTACCAGGGTGCCGACCTGACGGAGCAGAGCAGGATGACCTTGAGTGAATGGCTCAATCAGTGGCTGGAGAACATGGCGGATACTCTGCGACCCAACACGCTGAGGAACTATCGCAGCTACATCGAGAACCACATCCGCCCCAACCTGGGAGACAAACAGCTGGCTCGAATTACACCGAAGGATGTGCAACGGTTCTACGAGAAGCTGAGTGATTGTCTGGCCAGCAGTACGGTGCGCCGCATCCACACCACGCTCCACGGTACGCTGAAGGCGGCGCAGCAGGCGCACCTG
>NZ_CAJMXG010000498.1:0-1344 GCF_905219725.1 Oscillibacter sp. CU971 | reverse complement strand
CCTTCCTTTTACAGCGAACGCAGAAAGTCGAGGACATTGTCATCCACGCTTCCGGTCTGCGGCTGCTCCTGCGTTCCTGTTCTTGTGATAAATTCCACACTGCGAAGTTCCTCCCGAATTGCGGCGCGGACGGCCTTCAGCAGAGCGTCCTGTTCATGCGACCGGCAGACTGCCCGGCACACGGCCTCCGTCCGCTGCCCGGCGGGAATCGCGCACAGCAGTCTCCATGCCTCCCGCTGGAGCGGTGAGGCCATGGAGAACGAGAGGTTCAGCCGTTTCTTCTCAGCCATCGCCAACGCTCCGCGACAAAAGCCCGACAAGCCGTTCGTAGCCCTTGGCGTTCAAGCATACGTCGTCCAGGATCAAAGGCCGACAAGGAGTTGTTATCCTGCTTCTGGTCGATGCTGGTGTAATGGGTCACCTCTCGGCAGAACGTACAGAAGCTCATGAGGTCGATGGGGGCCTCAAAGACGGCTACTTCCTCGATCTCTGGGTCACAGGGCAGGCGGAAGCCGATCTTCTTGTCGCTTCCGGTGACGTCGGCTTTGAAGCCGGAGCCGTTCAGGTCACAGGTGCCGCGTTTGTTGGCGAATTTGGGTCGGCCATTGCCATCCCTGCCAACGAACACGCAGTTGTGGTATTTCTGGTCCTCATAGAGCAGTCCGGCGTCGATGAAGGCCCGGATCACCTGAACGGCGATGCCCCGCTTGCGGAGATATGCGAACACTCTCCGCTGGTCCGCATGGGCGGGCGGCAGAGCGAAGGCGGGCTTCTCCTTGGGCGGCGCGGCCTTGGGACGGGGGACTGGCATGTCCCGGTTGGGGGAGTCCCTGGATCGTCCATGGTAGGCAAGCAGATAATCCACCGCCTCACGGAAACTCTTACCGCAGAACTCCTGGATGAAAGTGATGGCGTCCCCGTGCTGTCTGGTGGAATAGCGGTACCATTGGGTGGAGTCCTTGATGCGAAGGCTGTCCATCTCCGCCGCTGTGTAGTAGCTGCCGATCCGCTTCACGGTGTAGCCCAGCGAAGACAGCAGGCTCGGCAGGTCCGTGTTCCTGACGAGGTCCATCTCTGCATCCGTGTAACGCCATGCTGTGTTTTGATTCGTGCTATCACCTCCTTTCCGGCTGAAAGTAAAAACAGCCCGGCAAGGCATCCCAAAGTCGGGATGCCCTGCCGGGCTGATTCTCCTATCGTAGATATGTTCGATTTGTCAAGACTGAACTTGCACGAAATTGCCGGCTCTTTTTCTCCATCCCCGCCATTGTTTTTCGGACGAGTTCCAGATACAATATTTGACAGTTTTGTGTCAGGGGGGACTATGTGGAATGAGTCTTGATT
>NZ_CAJMXG010000497.1:0-1347 GCF_905219725.1 Oscillibacter sp. CU971 | reverse complement strand
CCTGCCGGTAGTTCCGCGATAAGCCCCAGCTTAAAACTTTTTCTTGTAAGGAAGTAAAAAGCACTATACAACCGCCCCGGCCTGTGCTATACTGTTGCCATCGGAATAGCGGGGCCGGGGCTGTCGGAACGGAGGAACGATGATTAGACAGCAAACCATGCAAGCCCCTATCACCGCCTTGTACTGCCGCCTCAGTCGCGACGATGAGCTGCAAGGCGAGTCAAATTCAATTTCAAATCAAAAGCGCATCCTCGAAAGCTACGCCCGTGAGCATAGCCTGATGCCCTATCAGTTTTTCGTGGATGACGGATGGAGCGGAGCCAACTTCCAGCGGCCCGGCTTCACCNAGATGATGGACGCTGTGGAGAGCGGCGCGGTCAAGACGGTCGTGACGAAAGACCTCTCACGCCTGGGACGGAATTATCTGCAAGTGGGCCTATTTACAGAAATTACCTTCCCCAAGAAAGGCGTCCGCTTCATCGCTATCAATGACGGCGTGGACAGCGCCCAGGGCGACAACGACATGAGCGCCTTGCGGAACCTATTTAACGAATGGATGGTGAGGGACACGAGCAAGAAAATCAAAGCGGTTTTCCGGGCTAAAGGCATGAGCGGAAAACCCATCACCAGCCAGCCGGTCTATGGCTATCTGAAAGGCGAGAACGGCGAGTTTATCATTGACCCGGAGGCCGCACCTGTTGTAAAGCAGATATTCAGTCTGTGCCTTGCCGGGAACGGCCCCACCAAGATTGCCCGGATGCTGACCGAGCAGAACATCCCCACGCCGGGGACGATGGAGTACCGGCGCACCGGCAGCACCCGCCGCTACTACCCGGACTACCCCTGCAAATGGTCGAGCAACACCGTGGCGCACATTCTGGAACGGCGGGAGTACCTGGGGCATACCGTCAACTTCAAGACGGAGAAGGTGTCCTACAAGGTCAAGACCAGCGTACTCAATCCAGAAGAAAAAGTGATGGTTTTTGAGCATACTCACGAGGCCATCATTGATGAGGCCACCTGGGAGCGAGTGCAGGAGCTTCGCATACAGCGTAAGCGGCCCAACCGCTACGGCGAGGTTGGCCTGTTCTCCGGCCTGTTGTTCTGCGCCGACTGTGGGAGTGTCATGTACCAGCAGAGGTATGAAACAGACAAGCGACGGCAGGACTGCTATATCTGCGGCAGCTACAAAAAGCGTACCGCCGACTGTACGGCGCACTTCATCCGCACCGACCTTCTGACGGTGGGCGTGACCGAAAATCTGCGGAAAGTCACCAGCTACGCCGCCAAGCATGAGGCCCGGTTTATGAAGCTGCTGATGGCGCAGAACGAGGACGGCGGCAAGCG
>NZ_CAJMXG010000496.1:0-1350 GCF_905219725.1 Oscillibacter sp. CU971 | reverse complement strand
GCTGGCTGATTGGGGGGAAGGGGGGCGTATATATCCAGCTATCAGGAGACTATACCGCGCGCATAAAACCCCTCCGGCGCGGCTTGCGGGCGGTCCCGGCCTCCTGCCTGGCGGAGTTTGGCGCGCCGGTNTNCAATCGCCGTTTCAATCCTCCCGGCAACAGCTCCCCCGCGTCACCCCTTGCGCCGGTCCGGTCCTGGCCCTGGTGCTGGTGCTGGCCGTCTCCGGCTTTGGTCCAGNGGTGCAGGCCATCGGCGCGGGCCGTCTCCGCCGTGCTGCCGGTCCGGTCCTCCGGCTGGCTCCGCTCCCCGTCCGGCGCGGTCCNGTTCCCGTGCCGGTCCNCCCGCCGTGCCGGTCCGGCGCGGTTCGGTTCGGTCCGCCGGTCCCGGTCCGGCTCTTGCGCGGTCCTGGCCTCCGGTCTGGCGCGGTCCTCCGGTCCTGTTGCCGGTCCAGTCCGGCGCGGCCATTTCCGAAAGCAACCGCGATTTTTCCGCCCCCCTACACCGGGCCGAANATTNCCAGCGATTTTTCCGGCGANGTATTTTATGCNNGCGGTCTNAGTCCTGATTCCTGGTATATTAACACCCCCCTATAGTCCCCCCACGGCTGGTAAAAATTCACTGGAAATTCTGGAGGCATCCCCGCCGCGAATGTTCCCGCTTTTGCCATTTTCGCCAAAAACAGCCCGGAAAATTTGTGCAAAAATAGTTCCCCACGCCCCCCTTTAGGGGGGCTGGGGGAAAGGTTTTCGAGGTCTTGACGGCGGCGCGGCCATCGGCTAACATCCGGGACAAGCCCAGGCCACACGGCCNCGGCCCAGCGAACCGCCCCAGGCGTGANAGTTCAGGCGTAACGCATTCAACCGTGCAATCTGCACAACGCAAGACGCATTCAACCGTGCAAATTGCACAAACCGAAAAAAGTTTGCGAAATTCGCTTGACAGCCGCATTCAACCGTGCTATGATGCAACCATCCCGAGTGGCACGGTTGAATGCAAGCCACCGGGGATTGAACCTTGAAAACCTACACGGCCACCGCNCNGNCANGAACANGGGNGGCGTCAGTTGNACGCACAACCGCGACCGCAAGCGGCTAAAGACTTGCGGACCTCCCACCCCTGCAAGGCCCTGGGGGACGTGCCTAAAACGTCCCACCCCAGCCCGCAAGGGCAAATACACCTGGTNGGAGGTAGAAAGGGCATGGAACACAGCATGACAGCAGTAGAAGNCGCGCGGCTGATTGACTGGCTGAAAGCCAACGGCCACAGCGCGGAAGAAGCCACGGAATGCATCAAGTACATCGCTACTGGCATCCAGCAGCCCCAGCAGAACCAGTAAAAGCGCAAAAAG
>NZ_CAJMXG010000495.1:0-1351 GCF_905219725.1 Oscillibacter sp. CU971 | reverse complement strand
GGTGTCGCCGCCTGTGGCGTTGGCGATATATCCGGCCACGGCCTCGGTGCTGCCGGTAGCGGAGTAGTAGACCACCAGAGTTTCCACTCCCCCCGCACTGCTGGCAATATCTTCAGTTGGTTCCTCCGGCGCAGAGGGCGCGGCATCGGGAGTATCCGGCTGGGCGTCCCCCTGCGCTCCATCGGGACTGGGAGCGGGCGTTCCGTTGTTGGGCGGGGTGTCTGCACACCCAACCAGCAGAGAAAGACTCATTGCCGCCGCCAGCAACAATGCCAAAAGGGCCTTTTTTGATTTCACCGTATCAGTCCTCCTGCTTTTTGCAAAGCGCGGCTTCGCCTGATACGGAAGACATTCTCATACTGTCCAACGCTCCGTACTGCTTATCATCAACTGCCTCACACCACTCGGTTCGTCCGTCCTCGCCGGGGACTTCAATAGCCAAGTGCTGGAACCAGGAATCCTTAGCCGCACCATGCCAGTGTTTCACGCCAGCGGGGATGTTTACCACATCGCCGGGACGCAGTTCTCTCGGCTCCTGCCCCCACTCCTGATACCAGCCCCGACCGCTGACACAGACCAGCATCTGTCCGCCACCGCCCTCGGCATGGTGGATATGCCAGTTGTTCCGGCATCCCGGTTCAAAGGTCACATTGAACACTGGCACCTGCTGGGTGGATAACGGGGCAAGGTAGCTTTGCCCGATAAAATACTGTGCGAAAGCATCATTTTTCTCTCCCAAAGGGAAGCAGGACAGCCGATCAGGGTCCACGCCATCGTCCTCGCCATAAACCTCCCGGATCAGCGGGAATGTACTCCACGCCGTGGGCCAGCCGCAGTAGAAGGCAAGCTGGGTCACGATCTCCACAGCCTCCTGCTTGGTAATGCCGTGCGCTTTACCCAAATTCAGATGAGATTTGAGCTGAGGATACAGCTCCGCCGAGAACAGTGCCGCAATGGTAATCATGCTGCGGTCACGGAGGGAGAGTTGATCTTCCCGCGACCAAACCTCCCCGAAGAGGATGTCATCGTTCAGCTCCGCGAATTTCGGAGCGAGATCGCCCAGAAGGTTTCTTCCCGCTGTCTGTTTTTCTGCCATAATGACCCTTCCTTTCAAAATTAGTCTTGCCGGTTCACCATACTCCTTAAAGTTCACTTCAAGTCAAGCGTTTTGAGAAAAATCATCTTGAAATCTTTCGGCGAATGAAGCAATCAGTAGGAAGCGTGTCTCCGGTTCTGATCCATCGCGGCGATTCTCTGCATCTCCGCAGCTGCTTACCAGGGAGGAGTTGCAAAGACTGCTCATCCAGGCCAAGGATGAAGGTTACTACGAGGTATTCCTTCTAGAGTTGAC
>NZ_CAJMXG010000494.1:0-1352 GCF_905219725.1 Oscillibacter sp. CU971 | reverse complement strand
CCGGCAGATGATATACTAACATCATCCAAAACATCAAAGATAGTCAAAGTCAAACGAGGAGGCATACCCATGGGGATTTCCGATTTAATTGCCGGCTTCCTTCAAGAATGCCTGGACGAGACGGGAGACGGCGTGCTGGAGGTCCAGCGGGGCGAGCTGGCCCAGCGGTTCAACTGCGTGCCCAGCCAGATCAACTACGTCATGTCCACCCGCTTCTCCCCCGAGCGGGGCTATATCGTGGAGAGCCGCCGTGGCGGCAACGGGTACATCCGCATCACCCGGGTCCAGGTGGACCGGGAGACTCTTTTGATGCACGTCATCAACTCCCTGGGCGAGCGGGTGGACCTGCCCTCCGCCCGGGCAATCCTGGGGAACCTGGCGGAGGCCGGGGCCCTGCCAGAGGGCCTGGCCCGGACGCTGCTGGCCGCCGTGGGAGACAAGGCCCTGGGGGCCGTGCCCCGGGACCTCCGGGACCAGGTCCGGGCGGACGTTTTGAAAAACGTCCTGATTCTCCAGGTCTAGCGGGGCATAAACTGAAATAGTCCCACCTTTTAAATTGTCCATCAAAACATTTTCCGTATACAGGAGGTTTTTATTATGAAATGCGAAAATTGTGGCAAGAATGAAGTCACCTTTGTTTACCAGAGCAACGTCAATGGCCAGATTACCGAGAAGCACCTGTGCAGCGAATGCGCCGAACGGCTGGGCTACACCCAGCGCCTGGCCGCCCAGAGCCAGCGGATGATGCGGGGCCTCTTCGGCGGCGGGCTGTTCGACGACTTCTTCACCCCCGTCCCCTCCCTGCTGAGCCGGATGAACCGTATGCTGGAGGACCCCTTTGACGACTTCTTCGCCGACATGCCCGCCCTGGGCGCCCCGGCGGAGGCGAAGCAGGAGGCTCCCAAGGCCCAGGAGGCCCTGCTGGAGCAGGAGGAACAAAACGAGATTTCCAAAAAGCGGCAGCTCAACGCCCTGCGGATGGAAATGCAAAAGGCCGTCCAGGAGGAGAACTTCGAGCGGGCGGCGGAGCTCCGGGACCAGATCCACAGCCTGGAACAGAACTGAACCACCCGACTGCACGAAAGGAAGTGTCTTGCACATGAATGAGAAAAAATTCAGCCCCGGCGCGGAGGAGTCCCTCCGCCTCAGCCAGGAGGCCGCGGGAGAGCTGGGCCACGGCTACGTCGGCACGGAGCACCTGCTTCTGGGGCTCATCCGGGAGGACCAGGGCACCGCCCACGACGTCCTCCTGGAATCCGGGCTCACCGACGACATGATCGTCCAAATCATCAAGCGCAGCGTCGGCGCAGGCCTCCCCGTCGGGAACCCCGCCCAGGGCCTGACCCCCCGGG
>NZ_CAJMXG010000493.1:0-1356 GCF_905219725.1 Oscillibacter sp. CU971 | reverse complement strand
CTATTGGGCATGCTTTTGTCCAGCCAGCTCTCAAACTCGTCCAAGGTCAGTGCACCACCCAGACATTCATCCCGTTTCTGAACAGCCTCATACTGCCACAGCTTGAATTTTTCTCGTTTGAGGCTCCCTGCTTGAACCCTGGCAAAGTAGCGCTTGTAGTATTGCTGATAGATACTCAGCGGATTCTTTCCATCGTTGTCTTTCAGTTTCTCCAGATATGTTTCCTGCGCCGCAAGCTGCTGGCATGTGCGGTGTTCGCCCTCCGCAATGCGGTCGCAGTAAGCTCCGTGGTAGTTGCCTTTGACAATGAAATACCTTCTACAGCGTTTGCACTTCTGGAACTCCAGTCCAGCCTCCAGGATTTTTGAAAATTCCAGGTACAACATATCCCGCAGGTTGCTGCAGGTGTAACTGGAGGAAATGAAGCAGGGAATTTTATAGTGCATCTGAAGCTCATACTCTGGCAGACTATATTCTTGACAAAAGGCTTTTTGCTCAGGCGTCAAAATAACCTCTTCGCTGGTATCCAGTTTATCAAGATCAGCCCCAAAGGGCATCGTTGTGCCATGCGGATCGTAAGAATCTGGCTGGAAAGTTTCCTGGCGTGTATGCGATGAGGAAAGGCCCTTGATTCTGCACCAGAGGCTGTAACGCTCCGACGGGTACAACTGGCCAAGCACTTCGGGACGGAAATTTTTATCCAGGCAGAATTCAAGAAGCTCCAGTAACTCCGCCTGCAAGAGGGAGAGATGCTGCTGGTAATACTCCAGAGCCTTCTCTGTTGCCCGAGCAAACTGTGGAGGGAAAGCAGCCGTGTATATGGAGGAGTAGAAAACCTCGCTGAGAGCTGGAAATAGTTCCTCGTATTGCTCAAAGATATGGATAACGCCTTCTTCGGCGCTGTGAATCGCTGGCGGAGTATCGGCGACTTGCGTGAGCTGCCGATAAGCTGTCTCGCAGCGCTCAAAGGCGGAGCTGAAATCCGCATAACAAAAATTCAAGATCCCCTCACCCAGCGGCACGACAATCGTCGTGCCGCTGAATGCGTTGATCCGCTGTTCAGATGCGTCGCATGGATAGAGCGGATCAGGGGGATTGACGCAAAAAGTGCGTCCGAACTTTTCTCGGAGCGTTTGAAGCCCGCCGCGCCAGGATTCTACCTCCTGCTCTGTTGGTTCCCTTTGATATTTCTCTGGAATGAGGTATTCCAAATCCTCATACAGATCGAACATTGCCTCGAACTCATAAACGGGACTGACCTGGATGTAGAGCTTTTTCTCTTCCGCGAAATAGGAAACGCTGTTCTCAAAGAAAGAGGGGGAGAGGTCCGTACAGCCATTCCACTGAGAATAGTAG
>NZ_CAJMXG010000492.1:0-1358 GCF_905219725.1 Oscillibacter sp. CU971 | reverse complement strand
TAATGTCATTAAGCTAGCCGCGAAGAAAGAAACGGCAGAAGGCAATAGGATTCCGAAGGAAATCCAGAAGGAACTTATCAGGAAAAAGAGGCAGCAAAAGCAGACGGAGGCAGCTCCGTCAGAAAAAGAGTACACAAAAGCCCAGGCCCTTTTGGAAAAGCTGCGCTACTATGCCGAGCAGACGGGCAGGCCCTATGTCCGCATGGAAACCGGGCTGTTGTCCGCTATCACCAAGGAGAGGGTTGGCGGGCCATGGCAGGAGGAACTGGCCACCGTTCTGAAAGAAGCGGAGCGTTACCGCTTTCTGCGCCTGATTACCGAGGAGGGAGCGGCGGTATGGCCCCTGTTCCAACGGGAGAAAAAGGCGTTGCAGGAAGCTGGGACGTTGAATAAGGACTGGCTGCGCCGCCTGCTGGCCGAGGCCGAGGAAGTGGCCCGGCGCTATCCCCTCTACCTGAAAAAGCGGGCGGCTGTGGCGGCGGATTTCAAAGGCGTCGCCCTGACCATCCTCCGTTTGCAGGCCGACGGCCTATCTGTTAATCGGATCGCTCAAAGGCTGGATTTGAAGCCGGACAATGTGAAATATCACATCAAGGAGAATTATCGAAAATTGAATGTTGACAACAAAACGGACGCGCTGCTGGCGGCGAGAAGCCTGGGAATTTTATAGACCGTGAAATGCGTCTCACGGTGAGTAATGTCCTTAAGTTAGGAATAAGGAGAAGATAAAGTCAAAAAAAGATGTAAAAAGGGGTTGACAAAGGAGGAAAAATGTGCGGCGAAGCCCTGAAAAGTAAACTTGCTTTTCGGGGGGACGCCGCACATGAAATATACACCAAAATTTTTGCGGGGGATGCTGCTTTCTATGATCCGGGAAATGGGGGAGCACCCAGAACAATACGTCAGGCAGCCGGGGCGGGATTTTACCCGTCGCCGGACGCTGACCTTCGAAACGGTCATATCTCTGTTGCTGACCATGAGCGAAAACAGCATTGGAAAAATACTCATCGGACGGTTTCAAAACAGCGAAAAAACACCGTCGGCCTCGGCGTTTGTCCAGCAGCGGCAGAAGCTGCTGCCCGTAGCGCTGGAGACGCTGTTCCACCGCTTCACAGCCCTGCTGCGCCCTGGGAAGACCTTTCGTGGCTATCGTCTGCTGGCAGTGGATGGCTCGTCGCTGAAATCCGCCGCCTACCCGGAGGACCCGGCCTCCTACCGCCCCGGCACGCCCAGGCAGCACGGCTGGAACCTCTGGCACATGAATGCGCTCTTTGACCTGGAAAACGGCATTTATACCGACCTGATCGTGCAGAAGGAGCACGAAAAGAACGAGTGCAGAGCCCTGTGCCAGATGGCAG
>NZ_CAJMXG010000491.1:0-1359 GCF_905219725.1 Oscillibacter sp. CU971 | reverse complement strand
CCGGGGGGTCCGGCTGGCTCCCCTCGCCATCGTCCAGCATAAGCCCTGCAAAGTCAGCTTCAACCCGTATCTGGACAAGGACTATTTTTCCCAGCTTCAGCACCGCCGTGACGAACAGAAGGTCAACGGCAAGTATAAAGCGGTCTGGCAACGACAAGGAGGCCGCTGTGCGTTTTGCGGGAACCCCATGCTGGCAGACCAAGAAGTTGAGGTAATCGAGAAGGTGATCGGCAAGGGGCGGCGGGTACAAAACCTGATTTACATTCACCGTCAATGCGCCTACGATATGTTCTCGGATTCGGATGATACCTTTGGGGAACACATCGACCTCTTTGAACTGCTGGGGGACTTCGTTGACACCGCCCCTTTGAGAGAATCCCCATACCTCGAATTGCGGGAATACTTCCGCCTGTCTGATAAGTCCCCTCTGACCCTGACCTTCCGACAGATCGAGCAAATCCTTGGTGACAGCTTACCAGCAGAAGCGTACTTCTACGATGCTTTCTGGTATGAGAATATGCCGGGAATGACCTCGCCCATGTGGAGAGAGGAAGGATACCCTTTCCATGCGATTATCCCGGACGAGATTGACTACTACATTTCCGATACCTGGACAAGCCAAGGATATGAAATAAAGGCTCTCCACCGCCATGACGAGCGTGTGGTGTTCCGCCGGGTGGTCACAGGCGTGTCCGGCGTGAGAATCCCCAAAGCCCTGACCGCCCGGAAACTGCCTGACGCGCTCGTCTATAAATTGGAAAAGCTGCTAAAACAGTTTGTTCGGGAGCATGGGTTGTAGCGTTCTTTTGCATAATTTATAGAAACTAGACAATACGTGATTAGTATGGTATGATAAAGGCCACATGATGAAATGAGGACAAGCCCATGACAGATGTAGAACGGCGTACCGCCGCCGCCCGATTTGCGGTGGACTGGAAGGGCCGGGGTGATGAAAAACAGGAAACGCAGCGGTTTTGGATTGAGCTGCTGACGAAGATTTTTGGCGTTGATGGTTCCACTGCCATTTCTTTTGAAGTCCCGGTGAAGCTGGACCATACCAGTTTCATTGACGGCTATATTGAATCCACCCGTGTCCTAATTGAACAGAAGGGCCGGGATATTGACCTGCGAAAAGGATACAAGCAGTCTGATGGCAGTATGCTCACCCCTTATCAGCAGGCCAGAAGATATGCTGGGTATCTGCCCCATGACCAGAATCCCCGCTGGATCATCGTCTGCAACTTCCAGGAGTTCCAGATTCACGATATGAACCGCCCCAATGACGAGCCGGAAGTTCTCAAGCTGGCGGACTTGGAAAAGGAATTTCACCGTCTGCAATTCCTGGTGGACACTGGCAGC
>NZ_CAJMXG010000490.1:0-1366 GCF_905219725.1 Oscillibacter sp. CU971 | reverse complement strand
GGGATAGAAGCCCATCAGGCCAAAGGTGGCGTAGGCCACGGGGCCCGCGTGGCCCTTGGACAGGACCAGCCAGTCCCGGTCCTCCCAACGGGGATTCTTCGGATCGTACTTCATAACCTCCCCGTATAAAACCGCCATCAGGTCCGCCAGGTCCATGGACCCGCCCACGTGGCCGAACCCACGGCTGTGGATCACCTTCAGCGTCTCCAGCCGGATCTCAGCCGCCAGGACTTTCAGCTTTTTCTCGTTCATACTATCGCCTTTCTTTCTCAAAAATCCGCGTCGTGGAGCCAGGTATAGCGTTCATCCTCGCAGCGATCCGTCTGGAGCCAGGGGTTTCCCTCCAGGTGCCGGATCATCCAGGTGGTGTACATCTGGAAGCCGGGGGCCACGGCCTGGGGATGCAGCGCTCCGCCGGGAATGGCGGAAAAGCTGTGGTCCACGCTTTTGAAAACCTCGTCGCCGACAAAGCTGGCCCCAAACCCCTCGGGCCGGTCGAAGAGGAAGAAATAGGTCTCCGGCTGGGGATGCCGGTGGGGCAGGTACCCGGACCAGTTGCCCCGGTCGTTCAAGACCTCCCCCAGGACCATGTTGGAGTCCGGGCAGATGTCGTGGTCAAAGATGGTATTGACCCGCCGCTTGGCCACGTCCCCGAACTTGCCCTTGCAGGAGTATTTCCAGGGCGTGTCCTCCGGGCGGTAGAGCTTCGCGGGAAAGCCCCGCTCATTCCTTGTACATTGCACCAAAATTTCGGACTCTGTTTCGGCAAAAACGCCGATCTCCACGCCGCCGGAAGCATGGACGCACCAGGGGCCTTCGGTGAAGACGCTCTTCCGGGCGGCGGCGTGCTCCCGGCCCTCGTAGCGGAAGGTCACCGCGCCGCTGAGAAGCAGGACCGCGATTTCCTCTCCTTCCCGGCAGAACTTCCGGGTCTCCCCGGCCTTCATTTTATAAACCCGGATATCCATCAGCATGGCGGCGTAATCGCCGTCGTAGGTGGTGAGGATCATCTCGCCGGATTCGTCAAATTCGGGATAGCCGAATACCTTGCTCATCTTTTTACCCCCTTAATATTTTCTTGCCTCGTCCCGGCCTTCCTTCACGCCTTCCCAGGCTTTGCGGACGCTCTCCTTCTCGGATACGTCGGCGAGCCCGACGTTCCACCAGGACTCATAGCCGTCGGTCATGGTCTTGGGAATGACCTTCAAATCGAACAGGCACGCGACCGTCTGCTTCTTGGCGTCCTCCAGAGCGGCCTCCAGCTCGGCGATGGTCCGGCAGGTGTAGCTCTTCAGGCCGTAGCCCTCGCCGATTTTGGCGTAGTCCACGGGAATTAGGTCCCCGGTGGGCTTCTTGCCGTCGGTGT
>NZ_CAJMXG010000489.1:0-1370 GCF_905219725.1 Oscillibacter sp. CU971 | reverse complement strand
CCTGAACAATTTGCAGCGCAACCAAGCTGCGCACCCGGAGTTCGACACCGCTGTGATACGCTCCATGGCCCGTATGCCTATCGCAAGATACCTGGGGGACTACTATACGTTTTGTGACTTCCAAATGATTATGGGAATCCGCGAGGACCTGTCCTATCAGGTAACGGCATGTGAAATTGCCGACCAGGTGCGGCGCAAGGTGCTTACACCGGAGAAATTGACAGAAGCCGTCAACATCCTAGCCGCGCCCGTGGCGAGAATAGACGAAGCGTATCACCGCAAAGATTTCGCGCTGCTCCCGCACCGCAAGCAGGAACGCAGTACCAAGGCACAAGAATCTCTCGCCTCCCGGCTGGACAGGGCCTGTATGCTGGCAGGGCCTCCGTATCATCTTCACCGTATGCCTATCGACAGATTTTTCCGGGCTGTATCAAGGCTCACGGGGAACTGGCGTTATCTGAGCGTATTCTATGACTCTATCAGCCTCTATGTATCCGAGAACCGGGACCTGTTCCGGCAGACAATACATGAGATTACCGTCTTGGATTCCTCGGACGAGCGGACGGACCTGCNGTATNAAATTCTGGTGGAGCCGTTCGCGGCCCTGCCGGATGTAGAAAGCGAGGGAATATGATTACACCCAATATCACTAAAGAGACCTGCGAGGGGACCGCCTGTATCCCCATTCAAGACGCGCTCTTTCGCCGCCGGGAAATCTACTGCACCGGCGAGATTGACACCGAGTCCGCCAATAGTATCATCGTCCAGCTGCACTACCTGGCTCTGGAAGACCCCGGCAAGGAAATTACAATCTACATCAACAGTCCTGGCGGAGAGATCTGCAGCGGACTTGCCGCGTATGACGCCATGCAGGCTGTCTCATGTCCGGTCAAAACCGTCTGTGTCGGAATGGCGGCTAGTATGGCGGCTGTTCTGTTCGCCGCCGGGACCAAGCGGGAAATCCTGCCCCATGCCCGTATTTTGATACATGACCCGCTTATCTCCGGCAGTATCGGCGGCAGCGCCTTGCGAATCGACAGCGTTGCGAAAGACCTGATGCAGACCCGTGNTACCGTGGGTAAGATTCTTGCGAAACATACGGGCCACAGTCTGGAGGAAGTCCTGAGCAAAACCGCGACGGATTCCTATTTCAATGCCACGGAGGCCGTCGCCTGGGGGCTGGCGGACCACGTTACCAATCATTTCTGACAAGGGGTGAACAGATGAAAAATAAATCCTGCCGTATTCTGGCCCGTGACCAGACTGTGAGCAACGACACCTGGACCACGGGCTTGAACAACAATGACCTGATTATAGGCCCGTCCGGTTCCGGCAAGACCAGGGGCTATGTGCTGCCCAATCTCTTGCAG
>NZ_CAJMXG010000488.1:0-1370 GCF_905219725.1 Oscillibacter sp. CU971 | reverse complement strand
CATCTTGGCCTGGTCGGCCCAGGAGCGTTGTTNGGAGCTGTCGCTATCCTTATACTGCTCCCACGTAAGCTTGTCAGCCTCGTAAGACGAGACCATGGCGCGACAGCTATCCTCGACTTCCTTGCGGGTTTCGTAATTGGTAGCATCGTCAATTTTCTGGTTGACGTAGTCCACCTGATTCGTAAACCAGGTGTTCCCCCAACCGACGAACACGACAGCGATGCAAATGAGGACGGTCAAAACGACCGCCCCCAGAACTGTAAGTGTTTTTCTCATGCCGGTTACCCTCCGATTTTCACGACCGGGTCATCCACCTCGAACGGAATATCAGAGTAGAGGTAGGTGCCGGTCCACTCGACGTACTTACCGTCCGGGGTAAAGAAAAATATCCCGAAGTCGTTCTCCCCATAAGAGCCATCCACATCGGCGATCCATTTGCCGGAAGTCGAGTTGGGCCATGTGCTATCGGGAGTCAGGAAGCTGTTCAGGCTGGACACTTTGCCGTCAACGACAAATCGGCCAACTACACCGCCGCTCTCAGTAAACAGGATAATGTATCCGAGGGGCTTCTCGACCTGACAGACAACTGCGGCAGCTTTTTCTCGCTGTCCATTCACCCAGTAGGCCCGGCGGATCAGGTTGTACCGCTCCAGAGAGAAATCAAGATCGCTCGGAGTGGGCTGATTCTCCTGAAGGTTATTCACGGTGTCCATGGTCTGCATGGCATCTTTGTAGGAACCGGATTCATCACAGCCGGTCAGAATGCAGAGCAGACAAGTCATTGCAAGAGCCAAGGTTACGATTTTCTTCATGGTTATGTACCTCCAATGTTTTATTGTGGATTAGTTTGCCGCAGGGGCATTCTTGATTAAATCGACGACTCCATGCTTCGTCGGCCAGACCATGCCGTCATCAGGATCACCAACTGCTTTCAGAAGGGCCGACCGGCTGATCACATCATCGGACTCACGCTGGCAGATTGCGAGAAAGTCTTCCTTGGTTTTTTCCGCGATTTCTGCCCAAACTGCTCTAGAGGCCAGTTCATGCGTCCATACCGGTCGACCCAGCTTGTCCTCGATGTATTTGTGCAGATCATCGAAATCGCACATCAAGACACCGGTATATGCGGAAATAACAACTTTTTCCCATTTGGTCATGTTAGTTCTCCTTCTTTGGTGGTCGGACTGGAAGTAAAATTCCATCATCCCCGTTTGGCGCCTCGAAATAGATCGGAGAGGTTTGCCGTTGAGGCTTATAGGCTGTACATCCAGGGAGCGCCTGAATCATGTCGATTAGGTATTGCGGATTGACATGTATAAAATTGTCCAGAAAGTAAGATGTGGTCATCGTCTTTCTGCCGCGTTTAACAT
>NZ_CAJMXG010000487.1:0-1372 GCF_905219725.1 Oscillibacter sp. CU971 | reverse complement strand
GCGCAAAGTACATCTTAAAGAAAAGCGGCAAAGAGATTGCCAGCGACCTGAATATGCCGCCGGACAATGTGAGGACGGCGCTGGTTCGAGCCAGGCGCAAGGCCCGGCAGGCGATGGAGCAGAGGGTGTGATGTTTAATGGGTGCTGCAAGATATCATATGGCAGAACGGCGCTCCCTTTCCCGATTTGGGGGAAAGGGGCGCCGTTTCCCGCTGCATATTGAGCCGGTTTTGCCAGTCGTAGACAATCGAGTGCGAACCCTCCATAATAAAGAGGATTTTTGAAAATGGAGGGTACAATTATGCAGTCATTGTCATCCCGCATTGCCAGTTATCTTGAAACGGGCGAGTACGAAAAGCAGCTCTCCCCGGATACGGTCAAGGCTTACCGCATTGATTTGCAGCAGTTTTTGGGCTTTACAAAAGGAACTTGGGCAGATAAGGATATGCTCAGCCAGTACATCAAATTCCTCAACCAAAATTTCGCTCCCCGCTCCGTAAAACGTAAGCTGGCAAGCGTCCGCGCCTTTTACCGCGAGGTGGAGCTTTGCGGCGAATTGGAAGAGAATCCCTTTGACAAGCTCCACATCCGCATCCATTCCCCGCAGCAGCTTCCGCGCGTCATACCAGAGGAGATCGTACAGGCCCTTTTGCAGAGCGCCTATGACGCCTATGCGCCAGGGGACCGAGAAGTGCTCCGGGATATCGTCGTGCTGGAGCTCTTGTTCAGCACCGGGCTTCGGGTCTCAGAGCTGTGCGCGCTGTCGAAGGACACGTTTTCTCTGGGCGGCAGCGGGCTGAAGCTCTTGGTAAAGGGGAAAGGCCGGAAAGAACGGGTACTTCAAATCACAACGCCGGAGCTGCTTCGGCTTGTGCGGGTCTATGTTGATGCGTTCTCTGAAGAAATCCAGAAACAGGAAGCCATCTTATTAAACCGGCGGGGGCGGCCTCTTTCCCCGCAGACAGTCCGGCGTATTATCAACAAATACTTGGACCGGACCGGCACGCCTTACCATGTAACGCCCCATATGTTCCGCCACACGTTTGCCACGTCGCTGCTGGAGGCAGGGATGGATATACGCTACATTCAATCTCTGCTTGGTCATAGCTCTATTTCCACTACACAGATCTACACACATGTGACTGCCCAGCGGCAGACGCTGTTGCTGGCTGAAAAGCATCCGAGAGGTAAAATGACATTTTCGCTCCGATGATAGGCAATGGCCGCCAGGTATCTGGCGGCCATTGCTAATTCGATAGATAATCTGCAATTATCGCTTGTTCTAAAGAAAAAAGCCGGGAAGTACAATCTAAACTATTGTGAAAGAGAGTCGGCTGTGATGGGAAAATTTCAATATGATGTAGCGTTATCA
>NZ_CAJMXG010000486.1:0-1376 GCF_905219725.1 Oscillibacter sp. CU971 | reverse complement strand
GCTTTGGGGCGGGGGCCGCTTGAAGCACCTGGTCCGGTGTGGGCTGGGCGTCGGCCTTGTGGCGGAAGAAGCCGGTGAATTTCCCGGATTTCTCCGGCCTCGCGGGCCGCTCCTCGCCGTCCAGGGGGATGTCGATCTGGGGCTTAGGCCCGGCGGCGGCCCGGCGCTTGGGTGGGTCCACAGGGGTCAGGCGGATGGCGGGCTCGGGCGGCTCCTCATAGGGCAGGCGGTTATTCCGCCAGCCGGCGAAAGCCGCCAGGGTCAGCCGCAGGGACACAAAGAGCAGGGCCACGAACAGAACGGTAAATAAAATCACCGAGGCCAGGGAGGAAAACACGGCGGCGGACCCGTTGGCCAGCACGCCGGAGACGGCTCCGCCGGACTCCAGGGCCACGCCGTCGGCCCAGATGGCCCCCAGCATCTTGAAGAAGGAGGGCTCATAGACCTTCTTGCAGAAAACCAGATGGGTCAGGCAGCCGAACAGCGGCGGCAGCAGCAGGGCGCAGGTGGTCCGCAGCTGGACGGGGCGGCCCCGGTGGAAAATCAGGATCAGCCCCGCCAGTACCAGGGCGGGACCCGCCAGCCAGTAGCCGTAGCCGAAGAGGCCCTTTAGAAGCTTAGCGAAAAAATCCAGGAACAGGGCGTTGACGCCGAAGTAGCCCACAAAGACGCACAGAGCCAGCACCAGCAGCACGCCGCCGGTAACCTCCCGGCGGATGGGCTGCTTCTGCGGGGGCTTTTTGGTGGATCTGCCGCCGGTTTTTTTGGCGGCGGGTTTCTTTTGTGAAGAGGAAGCCACGGTTATGTACCTCCGAGAGTCCGAAATTGGTCACTTCTGTGTGAAGATCAAGGCCAGGGTGACAATGCCCGCCAGCCAGCAGTAATAGGCGAAGAAGCCGAACTTCCCCTTGTCCGCCACCAGCTTGATTAGGCGGATGCAGGCGTAGCCCACCACGGCGGAGACCACCACGCCCACAAGATAAACCGGCACCTCCGCCCAGAGGATATCTCCCTCCAGCGCGTCCTTGAGACTTAGGATGTTGGCCCCCAGAATGGCGGGGATGGACATGAGGAAGGAGTAGCGGACGGCAAATTTCCGGTCAAAGCCCACGAAGCACCCGGCGGTGATGGTGGTGCCGGACCGGGAAATCCCCGGGCAGGTGGCCACAGCCTGCCCCACGCCCACCAGCAGGGCGTCCAGCATTGTCGCGGATTTCTCCGTCTTCCGCCCCCGGCGCACACGGTCGCTGGCGAAGAGGAGGCAGCCGGTGGCCAGCAGCGCGAAGGCCACGAAGTACATGTTGTCCCCCAGGGACTCGATGGTGTCCTTGATAGGCAGCACGGCGAAGAGGGGCAGGGTGCCCACGATGATCAGC
>NZ_CAJMXG010000485.1:0-1378 GCF_905219725.1 Oscillibacter sp. CU971 | reverse complement strand
GCTATGCTTTTGCAATAATTTAAACTTTTTCGCGCCATTCGCTTTGCCCGCAGCGATTAAATCAGTGGTTCCTTAAAGCCGGAATGGATTGTCGTTTCTGAAGAGGGCCTGACCGTGCAATTTCCTGCCGGAACTCTGCCCCAATATTGGGATCAGGCATATCGCATCTGGGTGGGGCCTGAAAAAGTGATAGAAGCAGAACTTCTCCAGCCCTGGGCAGTTCCCTATAATTGGTGAGATTGTGCCCTATGGAGCTTGGAGAAACGAATAGGGGGAAGCTATGATTTGTCCATATTGCAGCCGCACAATGGAGTCGGGGTCTATTCAAAGCCGAGGGACAATCCGGTGGTTTTCCGACAAAACGTTGCGAATCGAATGGCGTCCGCAGGCTTCGGCAAAGGACGGAATTACGATTGCCTCATGCGGCGCCGGCCCGTTTGCCTACGCTTTGGAACCGGCATTTTACTGCCCAGAGTGCCAAATGGTAGTGATTAAAAAAGAAGACGGCGATTGAAAAGTCATTTCCTTATTTTTACGGGGAGGGGCCTTTATGAAGCGGACTATAATCTCTCTGCTGTGTCTGGCGGCACTATTGTGCGCTGCTATCTATTTCTATTACAGGAACCCGGCGGCGGAATTACCGCCGGAAGACGGAGGCGGTCCCGCTCTGGCCAAGCCTGTGATTTACCTCTACCCGGAGGAGGAGACGGAGGCCACCGTCTGCCTGGACCTGGATGGGAACCTGACCTGCACCTATCCCGCCTATGACGGCGGCTGGAGCGTGACGGCTCAGCCCGGCGGAATTCTGACGGACGCAGAGGGCTGGACCTACAATTATCTCTATTGGGAGGGTGTTACCTCGACGGAGTATGACTTCTCCCAGGGCTTCTGCGTCCCCGGCGAAGATACCGCGGCCTTTTTGGAAGACGCCCTGGCCCGCCTGGGTCTGACCCGCCGGGAGGCCAACGAGTTCATCGTCTACTGGCTTCCCCGGATGGAGCCGAATCCTTATAATCTGATTTCCTTTCAGTCCGCCGCCTACACGGACCATGCCCGGCTGACCATCTCCCCGGAGCCGGACAGCCTCCTCCGGGTCTTTATGGCCTGGCAGCCGCTGGACGCCCAGAAGGATATCCCGGCTCAGGATCTTCCCGCCTTTGACCGTACTGGTTTTACCGTCGTGGAGTGGGGCGGCACCGAGATTGTCTCTGGAAGGGAATAACCGCCTGCTGCCCCCGGCGCAGGCAAAGGGGGGCGTATGCTTACTGCAGGACCCGGTTCCAAAAGCATGGCCGGGACGATTGCGGCGGAATTTTGGGGAGGTTGAATATGAGCCTTAAGGAAGCTAATGTCATTAAGTTAGGAATAAGGAGAAGAT
>NZ_CAJMXG010000484.1:0-1383 GCF_905219725.1 Oscillibacter sp. CU971 | reverse complement strand
CCGCTCTCCCCCAGCGACCCGTATACCTCATCCGTGGAGACCTGGAGAAACCGGACACCGGGCTGATAATTGCGGCAATGCTTGTCCCCTGGAGCAAGGCTCCAGCAGGTACGGGTGCACTCCAAAAGCGTCTGCGTTCCCTGCACATTTGTCGAAACAAACGCATCCGGCAACACGATGCTGCGGTCCACATGCGTCTCGGCGGCAAAGTTCACAACCGTATCCACCTCAAATTTGCGCAAAGTCTCGCTCACCTGTTCCGCGTTTCGGATATCGCCTTTTACAAAGGTATACCGGCTGTCCTTCTGGATGTCTTTTAGATTCTCCAGATTTCCGGCGTAAGTCAGCGCGTCGAAATTGATGATCTCGCAGCCGCTGTGTTCCAGCAGGTAATGGATAAAGTTGGAGCCGATAAATCCCGCTCCGCCAGCCACCAGAATGCGTTTCATGTTCCGTCACCTACCAATGACAAAATGTATTTCCCGTAATCCGTGGACTTTGCCGCCCAGCCAAGCTGATAGAACTGCACGGAATCGATGAAGCCTCGCCGCCAGGCAATCTCCTCAATGCAGGAAATGTAAAACCCCTGCCGGGACTGCACCGCTTCCACATACTCCGACGCTTTCAGAATTCCCTCCGGCGTCCCGGTGTCCAGCCACGCAATTCCCCGGCCAAGCAGGGTCACGTTCAGCCGTCCCTGGCGCAGAAATTCCTGATTGACCGACGTGATCTCCAGCTCCCCCCGGGCGGACGGTTTAATCTGCCTGGCAATTTCAATCGCACTGTTTTCGTACAGGTAAAGCCCCGGAACGGCATAGTTGGATTTTGNATGCTCCGGCTTTTCCTCCAGGGACACAACGCGGTTCTCCGCGTCAAATTCCACCACACCGTATGCCTGCGGGTTTTTCACCGGGTAGCCGAAGATGGACGCGCCCTCCAAGCCCTTCCAGGCGTCCATCAGCACAGAAGTCAAGTTGTGACCATAGAACACATTGTCGCCCAGGATGAGGCAGATCTGATCGCCGTCAATGAACTTCTCGCCAATCAACAGGCTCTGCGCCAGGCCCTGGGGCTTTTCCTGGGCGGCGTACTGGATATTCACGCCCAGCCGGGACCCGTCGCCCAGGAGCTGGCGGTACAGCGGGAGCGCCTGAGGCGTGGAGATCAGCAGGATGTCCCGCAGGCCCATCAGCAGAGGGACGGACAGGGGATAATAAATCATCGGCTTGTCGTAAATCGGCAGGAGCTGCTTGGAGATTACGGTGGTCATGGGGTAGAGCCGCGTCCCCAGGCCGCCCGCTAAAATGATTGCTTTCATTTTTCACGCCATCCCCATATGTAGTAAGGCGCTTCATCGCCTGTGTTGAATAGAAGATCCAAACC
>NZ_CAJMXG010000483.1:0-1383 GCF_905219725.1 Oscillibacter sp. CU971 | reverse complement strand
GGTGGAAGGCTTTCCGTCGCCCTCCACCTGTTTCCTCACTCAAACGCGAAAATTCACCCCCCTATAAGAATTTTTTTCAGATATTTTTCTGCAGTCTTTATTGACTTGGCAATCACCTGAAATTTACATTCTTCCATAGCCGCAATCTGCTCGTATGTAAACTCCCCAAAGTAGTACAACACCAGACGGCGGCGCTGCTTTTCAGGCAGTTTGGCGATTGCCTGATGCAGTTTGTCCACTTCCATTCGCTGAGAAACGGTTTCTTCCACGCTTTCCTGGGGCTTTGCGGCCCGCCTGTTCAGCGTCGCTTCCGTCACCTCGGATTGCTCGTAGTGCCTGTCCACTTCATTGAAAAAAGAAAGATCGTCCAGTTCAAACTCATGGAATGCGTCGAACAGGGCTTTGTCAATCTCCATCCAGCGTTTCACTCCGCCGCCGTCCTTGAAGAACAGATAGAAGCGCGGGTGAGCGGTGTTGATTCCAGCGGTATATATCTCGTAGGGACTGTCCTCGTCCCTCCGGCGCTTGGGCCGGGGGTCAAGATTTTTCGGATGGCTGTCTGCCATTTTCTTTTACCTCCAGNCTGAATTTTTGAAAATTCAGACTGGACGGCGGGCCGCGACAACCTACACCAAAGGCGGGCTTTTCATGCCTATCGACTGAAAATGACAAAAAACGCCCGGCAGGTCGTAAACCTACNGGGCAGGGGGAAGAATAAAATTTAGCTGTGACGACATTGTATAGTTCATCTTCATGGCCGGAATATCCCTTGGCGGGGGACAGGCTTTTTTTGATGAATCATTCTTTGTCAAAATTGGTCGAAACTCTTTCGGCCTCATGGCGGCTACCTCCTTGAGCCGCCAATTTTTCCAGTGTGCTATTTTTAGTTCATAAAAACAGCGGCTTTGAATAAGTTCAAAACCGCTGTAAAGCAATCGACTATTTGACAGGAGTAATCAGCCTGCCCAACAGCGGTTTTTTTCTTTTCCGCCGCTGGGCAGACTTAAAATATTGGCATATTCCTAAATGTGTTCCTAAGCCCAACAAAACAGGCAAGAGAGCAGTATCGTATTGCCCTCTTGCCCACTTCTCTTTTGGCAGTGGCTATTGCTATAAGTTCTTTGTATTTTGCTTTCTATATTCAGCAGGTGTGATTCTCATAATATTTTGGAACGCAGCAGCAAATTTGCTCTGATTTTCATATCCAACCTTGTTTGCAATCTCTGCAATCGTAGCCTGTGTCTGACGGAGCAGAGATGCTGCCTGTTTGATGCGATATTCCTTCATGTATGTGCCAATAGGCTGTCCGTAGATACCTTTGAATGTGTTTTTCAGAGTGGCCGTGTTGATAAGAAATTCTTTGGCAAGTTCTTCTATTGTGGG
>NZ_CAJMXG010000482.1:0-1384 GCF_905219725.1 Oscillibacter sp. CU971 | reverse complement strand
CATATGATGGGACAGGACGAATTCTGTCGGGATGTTGTGGGGATCTACCCCATGCTGGAGGATGATCGAACCTGGCTTTTGGCGGTAGACTTTGATGAAGAATCGTGGAGGGAAGACACTTCTGCTTTCCGCGAAACCTGCCTTGCCTTTAACATTACACCCGCCGTAGAACGCTCCCGCTCAGGGAATGGAGCACACATTTGGTTTTTCTTTTCTGAGCCTGTTTCCGCTGCGGATGCCCGTCGATTGGGGAGCGGGCTGTTGACGCAGGCAATGGCCCGCCGACACGAACTGCAGTTCAAATCCTACGATCGGTTGTTCCCTTCTCAGGACACTGTCCCAAAAGGCGGGTTTGGAAATCTGATTGCCTTGCCTTTTCAAGGCCAAGCTCGGCAAAAAGGCAATACGTTATTTGTCGACGAACAGTTTATGCCATATGAAGATCAGTGGTCATTTCTCTCTGCCCTGCCTAAAATCACGCCGGAAAAATTGGCGGACATGGTGGGAAAGCTGTGCGGCAACGGAGAAACAGGAGTATTGCTGGAATCTGTAGAG
Organism: Oscillibacter sp. CU971; assembly: GCF_905219725.1. Taxonomy (NCBI): domain Bacteria; kingdom Bacillati; phylum Bacillota; class Clostridia; order Eubacteriales; family Oscillospiraceae; genus Oscillibacter; species Oscillibacter sp. CU971. The sequence goes on along the minus strand of NZ_CAJMXG010000482.1, from coordinate 829 downwards.
CCAAAACCGTGGCCATTAAGGCGGAAAACGCCGGAACTGCATCGCGAAGATTTTCCGATACAAGCCCGGCTCATGATTTCAAATCTCTTGTATGTTGATAAATATGGCTTTTCACAAAAGGCGTTAAATACAGTCAAACGCTTGGCCGCATTTCGGAATCCTGAATTCTATAAAAAGCAAGCCATGCGCTTGCCCGTCTACAATATACCCCGCGTGCTTGATTGCAGCTACGAAGATCCGGATTTTATGGGAATCCCCAGGGGGTGCTTTGAGCCGTTGAAGGATCTGCTTGACACATATGATACTCCATACATTTTAGCGGATCAGCGTCAACCTGGACAGCAGATCAGCGTTGCTTTTCGTGGGGAACTCCGCCAGGAACAAATACCGGCAGCTAAGGCTCTTTTGTCCCATGACATTGGTGTCCTGTCCGCGACTACAGCTTTTGGTAAAACAGTGGTAGGCGCGTATTTGATTGGGCAGCGCAAAGTTAACACCCTGATCCTGGTCCACTCCAGCGCACTTCTGGAACAGTGGAAAGCATCGCTGGAAAATTTTCTTGATGTTCAGGAACCCTTGCCGGAGCAACCCAAGCGGCGTGGCCGAAAGAAACGAATCGAGCAGATTGGCCAAATCGGTGCGGGGAAAAACACGCGGGGTGGTATCATTGATATTGCCATTATGCAATCCCTTTTTGAGGGTGAAGAAAAAGACGTAAAGCCTTTTGTTTCGGAATATGGGATGGTCTTGTGCGATGAGTGTCACCATTTAGCAGCCTTTACCTTTGAAAAAATCATGCGGGAAGTGAAAGCTCGATATATCTATGGCC
>NZ_CAJMXG010000481.1:0-1395 GCF_905219725.1 Oscillibacter sp. CU971 | reverse complement strand
GCTGACTTCCGTTGGTACGCCGCCTTCCATGATGAGTGCCATCACCCTCATGTTCATATGATGGCTTGGTCAGCGAAGTCGGGGCAGGCGTATCTCAACCAGGAGGGCATCCGCAAAATCAAGTCAGAGCTCACTCGGGATATTTTTCAGGGAGAACTGTTGCACCTCTACAAGCAGAAAAGCTCGTCCAGAGACGAGCTAGTACGGCAGGGCCGCAAGGCGCTGCTGGAATTGACGAAGCGAATGCGCTCGGAGTTCTGCGACAGCCCCGTACTTGAAGCGAAGATGCTAGAATTGGTCAAGTCCTTGGAAACTGTCAGGGGAAAGAAGGTCTACGGCTATTTGAAAAAGTCTGTCAAGACTCAGGTGGACGCCATCGTAGATGAGCTGGCGAAACTCCCAGAGGTAGAGGAGTGCTACGAAATGTGGTGGCGGCTCCAGTGTCAGGTGGAGAATTTCTATTCTGAACGGGAGAGGATGCGTCCGCCACTCTCTCAGGTGAAAGAGCNNCGGTCAATCAAGAACGCCGTTGTTCGTGAGGCGGAGCGCATTCGATGCGGCGTGGTCAGCTTTGAGGATAATGGCATCCAACAGTATGATGAGCCAGAGGAATTCGCAAATTCCTCTTACGGTTACTGGACGCTGCGAAATATGATCCGCGACGAAGGACTGCCTCTGGAGAAGCGGGACCAGGCTGTTGCAGAATTGGGGCGGCTGGCGGAGAACGGTGATCTGAACGCTCAGTATCTCATGGGCAAGCTCTTGCGGGATGGCCCTTTGCTGATTCCAGACAGCGTAAAAGCCCGGCGTTGGTTTGAGCAGGCGGCGGTGCAAGGACATACCACGGCCCAGTATGTTCTTGGAAAGCTGCTCCTCTCCGACGATGTGGAAGTTTGTGATTTGCGGGAAGGCTTGCGCTGGATGAAGGCGACCGCTGAAAATGGTAGTCACTGCGCCGCCTACCGTCTGGGGAAAGAGTACCTCAGAGGGAAAATCATGGAAAAGAATGTCGACAAGGCTATAGAATATTTTACTCAGTCCGCTGAAGCTGGGAGCTCCTACGCACAATACGCATTGGGCAAGCTATATCTCCAGGGGAAAGAGGTGGCGCAGGATCAGGGAGTGGCGGAGTACTGGCTGGCGCAGTCTGCCGCTCAGGGCAACAGCTATGCGCAGTTCCTCCTGGACCATCGTCAGCGTGATCCGTCTGTTCTCTTCGGTACTTTAAGGCTCCTCCACCACATGAGCAACATTTTCTGGGAGACGCTTCCGCCGCCGAATCCGTCGGGTGGTCATGTGGAGAGCAAGCTCATGCGGCGAATCCGTGAGAAGAAAATTGCGATGGGACATAAGCCAGATGATCACGAGGAGTACCAGGGTCCGTCGATTTTTAAG
>NZ_CAJMXG010000480.1:0-1403 GCF_905219725.1 Oscillibacter sp. CU971 | reverse complement strand
GGGCGGTTGTATAGTGCTTTTTACTTCCTTACAAGAAAAAGTTTTAAGCTGGGGCTTATCGCGGAACTACCGGCAGGCGGTTATGCGCTGGTGGCTTGCTGGCAACGGCTCTCGGCCTCCAGGACTTTCGCCATTTTGTCGGCGGCGGTGTCGGTGGTGTCCTGCTTGAAGTAGCCGGAAACGGTGAGAACGGTGTTGCCCATGCGGAGCTGCGTCACACAGTCCGGGCGGCGGGTGGTCTTGGTCTTGCTGGGGGTGTCGGTCATAGGCGGCTCCTTTCAAATTTTTGTTGTGGATATTCGGCTGTTTTGAGGCTTGGAATGGTAACATACAGCCCCCTGTTGAGGACGGCCCAAAAGTCCCGTGATACCGGGCTTTTCAAGGGTCTAAACCGTTACATACCGGCCCGGTGGCGGCGCACCCGCTCACAGGTCTTGCGGCGTTCTTCCTCCTTGGCACATTCCGGGCAGTATTTGGCCCGGTTGGATTTTGGGATGTACCAGCCACCGCACAGGACACACTTTTTTCTTTCCCGGCGGTGGAGCAATTCGGCGCACAGGCTTTCGTCCAGAGGCAGCACAGCCGCCCGAAACCAGCGGCAGATCAGCGAATAGGAAATGCTCTGCGGGCAGACACATTCCTCCCCATCGTCCAGCAGAAGGCAGTTCCCGCCGTCATAGTTGCAGCAGTCATGCACCAATCGCCGGACGGCCCGGTACTGCGGATAGGTCAGCCGGACGGCGTTATCGGTCATGCTCGTCCCTCCGCTGGCTGGGCGCACCGTGAAGCACCTGGTCGATGTTCCGCTTGACGGTCAGCAGCTCGTCCGCCTCCCGCTTACGCTCCTGATACTCATTGTACCCGGCGTTCTTCTCGGACATCAGGGCCTCGATCTCCGCCGTCAGCTCCTTGACGGTGGGCAGCTTGGTGATGCCGTTGGCCTTGAAGAAACGAATGGCGGCCTCGGAGAGGAGAAGATCACCTTCATGCTCCTGCCGGTAGGCGGCGCGGGCCTTGGGTGTTTTCTGTGCGGCGAGGCCCTCCCGGACTGCCTTGGTGTTCCGGTAAATGATGATCTGCCGCCGCAGCTCCTTTTTTTCTTTCAAGGCCAATTCGGTAGGCTTCAGCTTGGCGGAGCTTTCAATCACAGCGGCATAGGCGGCGGACACAGCGGTCTCCAATTCCTCCGGCGAGGAAAAGCCATATTCGGTGTAGACGTTGAACGCCTGCGCCGCCTGTTTCAGATTGAACACGGACGCCCAACGCTGATAGCCGATGCCCTTGCCCTGGGCTTTCTTGGCCTCAATGTCCACCATTCTTTGAACGCCCTGGGGCTGGCGAAGCTGCTCCCGGATGCTGGGCTTGGCTCCCAGGCTGGGACGGGCAGCGTTGCGCTCCAGAGC
>NZ_CAJMXG010000479.1:0-1409 GCF_905219725.1 Oscillibacter sp. CU971 | reverse complement strand
GGGCGGTTGTATAGTGCTTTTTACTTCCTTACAAGAAAAAGTTTTAAGCTGGGGCTTATCGCGGAACTACCGGCAGGAGGTCACAGGCCGGGACTGGTCTGGCAGCGGCTCTCGGCCTCCAGGACTTTCGCCATTTTGTCAGCGGCGGTGTCGGTGGTGTCCTGCTTGAAGTAGCCGGAAACGGTGAGGACGGTGTTGCCCATGCGGATTTCAGTCACGCAGTCCGGGCGGCGGGTGGTCTTGGTCTTGCTGGGGGTATCGGTCATAGGCGGCTCCTTTCAAATTTTTGTTGTGGACATTCAGAGGGCCGTTTTTGAGGCTCGGAATGATAACATACGGCCCTCCTGTTGAGGACGGCCCAAAAGTCCCGTGATACCGGGCTTTTCAAGGGCCTAAACCGTTACATAGCGGCCCGGTGGCGGCGCACCCGCTCACAGGTCTTGCGGCGTTCTTCTTCCTTGGCGCACTCCGGGCAGTATTTGGCCCGGTTGGATTTTGGGATGTACCAGCCGCCGCACAGGACGCACTTTTTTCTTTNCCGGCGGTGGAGCAGGGCGGCGCACAGGCTCTCGTCCAGGGGCAGCACCGCCGCCCGGANCCACTTGCAGACCAGCGAATAGCTGATGCTCTGCGGGCAGACACATTCCTCCCCATTGTCCAGCAGGAGGCAGTTGCCGTCCTGGTAGTTGCAGCACTCATGCACCAACCGCCGGACGGTTCGGTATTGCTGGTAGTCCAGACGGATGATGTTATCGGTCATGCTCGTCCCTCCGCTGGCTGGGTGCGCCGTGAAGCACCTGGTCGATGTTCCGCTTGACGGTCAGCAGCTCGTCCGCCTGCCGCTTGCGGTAATGGTACTCGGTGTACCCGGCGTTCTTCTCGGAGAGCAGGGCCTCGATCTCCTCCGTCAGCCGTTTGATGGTGGGCAGCTTGGTAATGCCCTTGGCCTTGAAGAAACGAACAGCGGCCTCGGAGCGGAGCAGGTCGGCCTCATGCTTCTGTCGGTAATCGGCGCGGGCCTTGGGTGTTTTTTGTGCGGCAAGGCCATCCCGGACAGCCTTGGTGTCCCGGTAGATGATGATTTGCCGCCGCAGCTCTTTTTTCTCTTTCAAGGCCGTTTCGATGGGCTTCAGCTTGGCAGAGCTGTCATGCACAGCGGCAAAGGCGGCGGACACAGCGGCGTCCAATTCCTCCGGCGAGGAAAAGCCATGCTCGGTGTAGAGGTTGAGGGCCTGCGCCGCCTGTTTCAGATTGAAGGTGGAGGCCCAACGCTGATAGCCGATGCCCTTGCCCTGGGCTTTCTTGGCCTCAATGTCCACCATACGTTGAACACCCTGGGGCTGGCGAAGCTGCTCCCGGATGCTGGGCTTGGCTCCGCGGCTGGGACGGGCAGCGTTGCGTTCCAGAGC
>NZ_CAJMXG010000478.1:0-1410 GCF_905219725.1 Oscillibacter sp. CU971 | reverse complement strand
TGATAAGACGCACGTTCACTTGGATGTAGATTTGGAACTCACCAAAGAACAACTCAGCGAATTGACAAAGTGTATTGGACTCTGAGGAGGGGAGCCGTGGACAACGGCTCTTTCTCTTTTTCGCAAATTTAGCAATCCGTATTATGGAGAGACATTTAGCTCAGTGGTAGAGCGCCTCATGCCAGAGGAGGTCATCGGTTCGAGTCCGATACTGCTTCTCTAACTTTTTGGAGCCAGAACGGCGGCTCTTATATTTTTACCTTGAAAGGAGAACGCACAATGAAACCCAAACTGTGTCAACGGGTTGGAAATGCTTTGAAGAAAGCATCGCCGACCGTCTTGACGTGCATAGGAGCCGTCGGTGTTGTAGCAACCGCCGTCCTGGCCGTCAAGGCAACCCCAAAGGCCCTCGAACTGGTGAAAGCGGACAGCCGTAAAAACCACGATGGCGACCCGCACGCCGCGACCAAAATGGAGGCGGTCAAGTCCTGCTGGAAGTGCTACATCCCCGCCACTTTCACCGGCGCTACTACGATTGCCTGTATCTTCGGGGCGAATATCCTGAATAAACGCCAGCAGGCGTCTCTTGCCAGTGCCTATGCCCTTGTCAGTCGTTCGTACAATGACTACAAGCGCAAACTCAAGGAGCTGTATGGCGAGGAGGCCCACAAGAAAATCATGGAGTCCTTGGCCGTGGAAAAAGCCAAGGACATTCCAATCTCATCTGCGAGTTTTGTTGGCCATAGCAGCCTTGATTTTGAGGATGCCGTAGAGGAAACACGCTTGTTTTATGATCCTATCTCTGAACGGTATTTTGAGTCCACCATCGGCAAGGTGCTGCAAGCCGAGTATCATCTCAACCGAAACTTTATGTTTGCGGGCTATATTTCGTTGAACGAGTTCTATGAGTTCCTCGGCATTGAGGAAACTGAACTTGGAGCTACCGTAGGCTGGAACTCTTGTAACGGTGATATTTTCTGGATCGACTTTAACCATAGCAAAGCCATGGTTGACGATGGCCTAAACGGAGAAATCGAGTGTTACATCATCGACATGGTCTTTCCTCCGGATAACACCTATCTGGAGGATGTCTAATCCGCAGAAATGGCAAGCACTTTTACGGAAAGGAGGCCAGGCTTTATGGACAAAAAAACCATGTTCAAGCTGATGTCCCTTGGCGGGGTTGTCCTGGGATTTGTAGGAACACTACTATCCGGATGGGCGGACGACAAGGAGCAGGAGGCGATCATCGAGGAAAAAGTCAATGAAGCGCTTGCCGCCCGAGCAAGTGAAGAAAACGAAGAAGAAGCTGAGGAGCCCTAACAGGGGCTCTTCGCTTTTGGAGGAGCAAAATGGACAACGATTCGGCAATATATGCCCTCATCGAGTTTCTTTACGAAACGCCCGAGC
>NZ_CAJMXG010000477.1:0-1413 GCF_905219725.1 Oscillibacter sp. CU971 | reverse complement strand
CCGATGAACACAGCGTTGCCCCGGAAGCTCCGTTGCACCTGTGCCTTTCCATCCATCCGCCCACGCCCAGTATCGTCAGCTATGCGGCGTATGATTTCTTCGGCGGTGTCCTCATTCTGCCGTTTGATACCTCTGGATTCTGCTGTGTGCAGATCATCAAGAACCGCTGTACACTCGCTGTGTTCGTATAGCGTGTCCTCAATAAACCTCTTTGTCGAGTTGAACCGGGTAACAGGGCCGATTCCATCGGCTCGATTGTAAAGCTGAACTAAATGGGGAACATAGTGAGACTTTAGCATCCCGGATTTTCCGACAATGACCAACACCGCACAGGGGGTCATGCCAGCCTCTTTGAAAGCTGCCCTGATAATTCCAGAGATTGTGTGTGCCGCAAGGACTGGTCCGATCTCAGGGCTGAGACTGATGAGCCACATCATGCGGTCAATAGCCGTATTGATGTCGATATTCTCGTCAATATCCAGGCGGAGTGGGAGCTGTCCCAGTTCAAAGTCTGGATCAGTTCTCGGTGCGGAGGACTGGGTGATGACCCGGTTCCCCGCAACAAAGCTAATTGAATCGCCAATATGGTAAATCCCGGTTCGGTCAAGGACGTACCGCCTCTCCACAGGGACGTTGCTGACCCCGGCGCGGATAGTATCGGCAATGTACCCTCTGGCCCGACGGTACTCCGAGTTCGTCAGGCAGCGATGGTCTATCTTGAACCAATCCACACGGTTAAGGTCTGATAGTGGGACAGTGGTTTCTGTATCGCTGCCATTCTTAAACCGTAGTCGTACCCTAACAGCCTCCCGTTCATCAGTGGAACCGACTACCCTGACTACGCCGACTGCCGAGGGGATGAAGGTGGAGACGGGTACTCCAGATTCATTAAAGAAAACCCACTCGGGACGCCGAGGCTGCATCGTCTGGTTCATAAAGCAGCTCGCAGGGCTCTCCTTGAAGGTTTGCGATTGAAGAAGAATCCGAGAGCCACAGTTGCTATAGCCGTTAAGATCTTGGGGATGGCTTTGCAGATGGCGTCCCCCAACTTGTTGAAGAACCCCCTTGTGCTGCTGTCGTCCTTGCGCCTATTAGCTTTCTCAGTGGCCTCTTCCTCCGCTCTCCGCCTCTCGGCCTCCTGCTTCATCAACTTGTTGTGCTTACGCAAAGCCTTTGCCAGAGCTTTGAAAATCTTCCGCTCCTTCCGGCTGAGGGCGGGCTGCTGTTTAGCCTTACCAGCGGACTCACTGGCAGGTACAACNATCTCGCCCGTAGTGTTTTCGTACTTATCCAGTAGATTTGTCATGACAATTCCCTCCTTTTTGAAATATTGAGAACTTTCAAATCTGATTTTGGACCTCTACGTCACCTCCGCTTCATAGCCCAGGATCAATGTAGCCCTGAGCCGCAGAC
>NZ_CAJMXG010000476.1:0-1414 GCF_905219725.1 Oscillibacter sp. CU971 | reverse complement strand
GCATTCCTATCCCGCTATCACTGCAATATGTTTCATAGATATGCCCCCTCGTGTAAGATGATGCACTATCATTTAGTGGAAAATTTTAATGTATTGTGCGGATTTCCCTTATAAAACTATATCACATATTCCTGAAATTGTATAGTATTTACTTGCGCTGGCCGCTGCTGACCGTGTATTCCTGTCAACTTGCCCCAAAGCTTACTTTTAGCCGCTCCTTTTCTGCGGCAATCTCTGCTTTCATCTGGAGGATCATCTCCGCCAGCAGCTGTTCACAGTCCTCTCTGGTTTTAGCGTAGACGTTGCGGGGATGCTTTTTGCCGTCCGGCCAGACGGGGGAATACCGTCCCTCCCACAGATAGTCGTTGATTTGAGTGACGCACCCAGTGCCTGGTTTGCGGCGTTTCCCCTTGTAAGGCTGGAAGGCGCTGGGGGTGAGTTTCCTGGCCGTGGTTTTCGCCTCCTGTGTGGACTCGATCTTGCTGATTCCCCGGTCGATTTTGCGTGCTGCCGTTTGTCGCATCTCATCGGTGACGTGGGCGTAGATGTTCAGAGTGGTGCTGCTGGACACGTGACCGATCACCGTGGAGAGGGTCTTGATGTCCATTCCGTGTTCCAGGGACATGGTGGCAAACAGGTGACGGAGGTCATGGAAACGGATATGCTTGCACCCGGCCCTTTCCAGAATCGTGGTCAGGCGCTTGCGGACAGAGGCGGGGTCCAAGGGCAGGTCATCTTTTCTGGGCGAGGGGAACATCCAGCAGGAGTGTACCTGCTGGCGGTATTCCTTTATGACACCCAGGAGCGGAGCGGGAAGGATGATCGTCCGGTTGGCGGCTTTGGTTTTGGGCCGGGAGATGATCAACCCACCCTTGACTCGATGAATCTGTCGTTCCACCCGCAGCGTCCCAGTTTTGAAATTGAGATCGTCCCACTGGAGAGCCAGAAGTTCACCACGCCTCAGGCCGGTGGCAATCTCCAGCAGGAGCAGCTCATAGCAACCGTCCTCCTTGGCTTGGATCAGCAGACGCTGGACCTCCTCTGGAGTGAGCACCTGCATCTCCCTGGGCTTGGCGGGAGGGAGCCGGCAACCGTCAGCGGGGTTGCGAGAAATCAGCTTTTTAGAGACCGCCATCTCCAGCGCGGAGCGGAGCGTGGTGTGACAACCCCGCACCGTCTGGTCGGAGAGGCCGCTGCCATAGTGACCGACATTCTTGATGCGCCCGTTTTGTTTGAGGTCGGTGTAGAACTGCTGGAGGTCATTTTGTGTGAGCTTGTCCAGCGGGGTGTCTCCCAGCGCGGGGATGATGTAGTTGTAGATTCGTTGTTCATAGGACATCTGCGTGTTGGGCCGGAGATTGGGTTTCTTACAGGACTGATACCAATGATCCAGCCACTGGCCCAGGGTCATACC
>NZ_CAJMXG010000475.1:0-1421 GCF_905219725.1 Oscillibacter sp. CU971 | reverse complement strand
GCTTTGCCGCGCTGGCCTCGAAAAGCGTCCGGCGGCGGCTGGAGAGGATGCGGGGGGCCGCGGCGGGGGAGCTGCGGCGGGAGGACGCCCTGCGGCGGCTGGCCCAGCTGGCCTTTGGACGGGCCAACGACGCGGTCCGGCTGGCCCTCAATCCCAGGGAGGTGGACCCGGGGGAGCTGGACCTCTCCGCCGTGGCGGAATTGAAGGTGACGGACAAGGGGGGCGTGGAGGTGAAGCTGGTGGACCGGGTGCGGGCGCTGGAGACCCTGTGCGGCCTTCTGGGGGAGAGCGGGAACGGCGGGGCCGAGGAGCTCTACCGGGCCCTGGAGGACGCCGCCGGGCAGCTGGAGGAGGGCTATGGCGGGTAAGGGGCTGAAATTTTCCGCCAAGCAGCTGCGGGTGCTCACCTGGTGGCAGGACCCAAAGTGGGAGGCCGTCATCTGCGACGGGGCGGTGCGGAGCGGGAAGACCTTCGCCATGGGGCTGAGCTTCTTCCTCTGGGCCCAGGCGGGCTTTGACGGGAAGCAGTTCGGCGTGTGCGGGAAGACCATCGCGTCGGTGCGGCGGAACCTTCTTTCGGAGCTGGCCCCGGTCCTGCGGCGGCTGGGCATGGAGGTCCGGGAGCGGCGGGGGGAAAATCTGCTGGCCGTGCGGTTCCGGGGGCATGAGAACCGCTTTTTGCTCTTTGGCGGGCGGGACGAGTCCAGCGCGGCGCTGATTCAGGGAAGCACCCTGGCGGGGGTGCTGCTGGATGAGGCGGCGCTGATGCCCCGGTCCTTTGTGGAGCAGGCGGTGGCCCGGTGCAGCGTGGCGGGAAGCCGGCTGTGGTTCAACTGCAACCCGGAGGGGCCCCAGCACTGGTTTTACCAGGAGTGGATTTTGAAGGCGGCGGAGCGGCGGGCCCTGCGGCTCCACTTCACCATGGAGGACAATCCCGCCCTGCCGGAGCGGATTCGGGAGCGGTACAGGCGGAACTACTCCGGGGCCTTTTACCGCCGGTTCGTCCTGGGGGAGTGGACGGCGGCGGAGGGGCGGGTGTACGACTTCTTCGACCCGGAACGGGACGCGGCGGAAGCGCCGGAGGGCGGGTTTTCCGCCTGGCGGATTTCGGCGGACTACGGGACGGTGAACCCGGCCTCCTTCGGGCTGTGGGGGCTCCGGGAGGGGGTTTGGTACCGGGTACGGGAATTTTACTACGACTCCAGGAAAGCGGGGCGGCAGCGGACCGACGCGGAGTACGCGGAGGATTTGGAACGGCTGGCGGGGGGACGGGAGATTCAGCGGGTGATCGTGGACCCGTCGGCGGCCAGCTTCGTCGAAACCCTGCGGCGGCGGGGCTTTTGGGTGGTGAAGGCCGACAACGACGTATCCGACGGCATCCGGGTGACGGCGGACCTGCTCCGGCAGGGGCGGGTGGCAAT
>NZ_CAJMXG010000474.1:0-1423 GCF_905219725.1 Oscillibacter sp. CU971 | reverse complement strand
CGTCTCCGACTTCCTCACCGCGATAGGTGGACTTACCATTCTCGAACCGATAGCCGGGGAAGATGGGACGCCCCTTTTTATCAAAGGCCGTGTACTTGTCGAAGTTCTGCGGCCCCATCGTGAAGGGCAGGTCGGCGTCCGGGTCAAATATCTGACTCTCGTCGCCCATGTCCCGATACTGGAACTGATCCTGCGGCTTTTTATTGCCGCCGAAGATGATCTTGGTAGTAAGGGAGTTGGTAGTGTCGTTGACTGTCATGCCGGCCACATCAGCCAGAATTTCCCGGGCGATGAAGTCAGCCTTTCGAGCGTTGAAGACAGCCTCCGTAGCAATGACATCATTGTCGCAGTATTCCGCAACTTTCTGCCACATACTTTCCGGCACCGGCTGGTCCCAGGGAAGGCCAAGCTCCTGATGATGGATGCCGAGTTCAATCTCCCACTTTTTCAGGCTCTGCTTTTTAGAACAGAAGTCATAGACGTCCGTATAAGAGACGTTATAGGCCTCCCCGAAGAAACAGTTATTGCTCTTGGCTTTCTTCTCGCTGCCGATGATTTTCTGCGACAGGTTGTAGAGCTGCTCATTGGTGTAGCCCATCAGACGGGCATAGAGGATGTGGTTGTCGTACCGCCGGCAGTTGAAGCCGACAAGCCGAAATTTCATCAGCTCCTCGATCTCCTGAGGGCTGGGGTTAATCATTCTGACGACAGGTCGGCCCTCACCCTGGATTTTCCAGTTCACCAGGAACAGGTTCGGAAATACCTCCACGTCGTAGAAGACAAGCGGCTCATCATCGTTTGCAGCCGCCGGGGCGTTCTCAGCAGACTTGAACGGCATCTTGTTCACAAGCTTGATGCAGTAGTCCGCCTGATTGGTACTGTTGGCCGCAAAGGCCAGGACGGCGTTGCGCATGTCGGTCACATCGTAAGTAAGACCGCTTTCATACGCCTCCGTCAAAATTTTGTGGATAAAGTCGATGCTGGGCTTAGTAGCCGGGTGTATCTCTTTGTTGAGATTTCGCTTGATTTGCACCCGAAGCCCTTTCTCGCTTTGCACCACTTTGGCATTTATCACGGTGCTTTCTCCTTTCAATGGCAACCCAGAGCTTATCGTGGCAATAGGCAGACCGTTACATTTGGTCAGCTTGCGCCTCAATGAGCTCTTGCCGGTGAAGACCTTCACTTCGATATGGTCGTCATAAATCCGGCTGAGTCGTGCCGGGTCGCCGGTGTAGATATAATGCAGGTGGATGCCGCACCCGCTTTTGCTGACTTCCGCATAGGTCGGGGGCCATTTGCTTGCTTCCTCCAGATTTCGCTCAAAGCATTTGTTCCCCTGGTCATCCGGAATATCAAAGTCAATGACGATATGGCTCTCAGGAACTTTGACATAATGGAGCCGGCTGGTGTCCAGCTGGGAGAG
>NZ_CAJMXG010000473.1:0-1431 GCF_905219725.1 Oscillibacter sp. CU971 | reverse complement strand
CCGGGAGCGTACTTCTCAGCCGCGCCGCGGNTGGTGCCCAGCTCCAGGTCGACCTCGTCGCCCTTGATGGTCCAGCCGTGGACGTACCAGCCCACGCGACCGGAGGTCAGGGTGGCCTGATAGTAGTCGCCGACAACGATCCAGTCATCGGAGCTGCCGATGTCCTTGGCCATCAAGGCGTTGCCCATCTCGTCGAGGAGCAGGGTGACGTCCTTCTTGGTGGCCCGGATCTTGGTGCCGGAAATCTCGCGCATATCCACGTTCCACTGCGCGATGGGATAGGTGGTGCCACCGACGGTGATGGCGATGGCGTTGCCGTCGGCCTTGCTGCGGGTGTTGTAGATGTCGACATTGGTCAGAGCGCCGGAGACGGTCTCAGGCACATAGGCCCGGCCGACTTCCCAGGTGTCGCCATCGTCGGCGGTGTAGGGGATGACCGCGACCTCGTCGCCCGCCTTCAGGTCCTTGAGGACGTTGTAGGCGTCATAGTTGTCGTCCTTGACGGAGACAACCTTGCTGGCCAGGGCGTAGTCATTGTAGCCCGCGATTTCGGTCAGCTTGCTGTCGTCCCGGGGATCGTCGCTGTCGGAGTCCAGGACATCCAGCTCAACGTAGTCGGACGCGATGCGGNCGACTTCCATGAGCTGCGTCCGGGTAACGACGNCGTCGGTGATGAAGTCGGCGTCAACAGGGCAGACATAAACCTCAACGGTGACGCCGTTGTCGGTCAGGTCGCAGATCTCAGACAGGCTGGGAGCCTGGTCCTTGGTGCTGGAATCGATCCGGTGGGCGTCATAGGTGNACCAGTTGCNCTGGCCGGCGGTCTCACCCGTGGNAACGGGGGTCTGGGTGTAAGCGGAGTTCCGCACGCGGGCGTTCCAGCCGTTGATGTGGATCTGGGTNGCGTCCGCAAAGGGGCTGTTGGTGTTGTACTGGCTGGTGCCGGGAGTGCTCNAGTTGNAGTAGTTCTGGCTGTGGTCGGTGCTGTAGGTGTCATAACCACGCAGACCCAGAGCCTTCTCCTTGGTGGCCACGGTGTCTTCCAGGTGGGCCATCTGCTTGGTGAAGGTGAAGTCGGCGGGCAGGGGGAAGGTGCCGATGGTGACCTTCTTGTAGGACCACTCGTTGGAGGGATGACCGTAGATGTCATAAGCGGGATCGAAACGGTCGTGCTCCAGGCGCAGATCCTTGAAGTGCTCCTCGCCGAACTCCAGGGTCATCTCGTTGTTCTGCGCGCTGATGACCCGGCGGTTGATGTTGGCGTTGATCTCACGGTTGTTGCTGGTGACATACTGAGCCTTGCTGCCCTGAACGGTCAGGACCTCGCCGGAGGAGCTGACAACGGTGTTGGCGCTGCCGTAGTCCACCATGGTGGCCTTCAGGGTGTTCAGAGCCAGCTGGCAGGCCTCGTCACGGGTCACGGCCTTCGCA
>NZ_CAJMXG010000472.1:0-1436 GCF_905219725.1 Oscillibacter sp. CU971 | reverse complement strand
GTGGAGGGCGGAAAAAAGCCCCCCATACGGGGGGCGGGGGGTCAGCCTCGGAGGTCTTCCTCCAGGTCTCGCCGCAGTTTATTAACTATGGCAAGAATTTCTTCCTTCGATTTTTCTTCCGAGATATCCTCGGTCATGCTGAGGAGTTTGCGGATATAGCTCTTGAACTGTAAATCAGTCATGCCCATACGGTTCACCTCCTCCTATGCCGCGCCCTGTGTTTCGTACTCCATCTATCTCATTTTACCATATTTCTTTTGGAATATCAACTTGACGATCCGTAAATTTTGTGTTACACAGCTCCCAGGAGACGGCCTCCGCGCCGCCCTGACCTTCCTGCGCCGCCCTACCTTCCACCCACACCCTCCGGGCTGTGCCGCGGAGACCGGGACGGCGCGGAGAACGCCCCCTGCGGAGCAATCCCCAAAAAGGAGACTCTATGGAAGAACAGCTCTTGACGGCCTACCTCTGCTTCTGGCTGGCCGTCCTCGGCGCGGTTCTGGGCAGCTTCCTGGACTGCGCCGCCTCCCGCTGGGCGGCGGGGGACCCCCACCCCTTCCGGGGCCGGTCCCGGTGCGGCTCCTGCGGCCATACTCTGGGAGCCCGGGATCTGGTCCCGGTGTTCAGCTTCCTGCTGCGCCGGGGGCGGTGCCGGTACTGCGGGGCGCGCATCCCCGCCCGGTGCCTGGTTTCCGAGCTGGCGGGGGCGGCGGCGTTTTTGTGCCTGGGTCTGCGCTTCGGCCTCAGCCTGGAGCTGGGCCAGTGGTTCGCTTTTGCCGCGCTGCTGCTGGCCCTGAGCCTGACGGACTGGGCGGCGCGGATACTTCCCGACAAGCTGCTCCTCCTGCTGGCGGCGAACCGGGCGGTTTGGTTTTTCGTTCTGGGCCACGGAGTCCGTGAGGGCCTGGAGGCGGCGAAGGCCTTCGCCGTCCCGGCGGCGCTGCTGGCCCTGGTGCTGATAATGGAGAAGCTGCTGGGCCGGGAGGCCATGGGCGGCGGGGACATCAAGCTGCTGTTCGTGCTGGCCCTGTATTTAAGCTGGGCGGAGCTGTTTTTGACGCTGCTGGCGGGGTGCCTGCTGGGCCTTATCTGGGCGGCGCTGACCGGCGGAAAGGCGAAAACCGCCATGCCCTTCGGGCCCTTTCTGGCCCTGGGGGCGATGCTTACGGTGTGTTGCGGCGGGCCGGTGCTGGAATGGTACTTCGGCCTGTTTTGAGAGGAGAGGAATGTATGGGAAAAACGCGGCTGGGATTTGACATCGGCAGCAGCAGCCTGAAAATCGCGGTACTCCGGGGAAACGAGGCCCGCATGGAGGAGATCCGCCTGCCGGAGAACATGGTGGACGGAACGGGGGCCATCATCCTGCCCCACGCCTTCGCGNAGTTTTTGAAGCAGACGAAAAAGGAGCTGTCCCTCCCCCGGGGCCCGGCGGCGCT
>NZ_CAJMXG010000471.1:0-1437 GCF_905219725.1 Oscillibacter sp. CU971 | reverse complement strand
GTATAAGAGACAGGGAGTGAGGATATAGTCCTGTTTCGCGATCTCCTGCAAATCCACCGCCGCGCAGAACCCCTTGACCTCCTCCAGCGTCCCCGCCGCGAAAGCGTTGTAGGTATCCGCGATCTCCCGGATGTCCCCGTCCGTCAGCTCCCGCAGCTTCCGGCTGACCATCGTCCCCGTTTTCCGTGCGTCGATAAACAGCGTTTTCCCCTTCTGCTTCTTATTTTTCGCCAGGAACCAGAGGGAGACGGGAATCTGTGTGGTATAGAACAGCTGAGGCGGCATGGCTACGATGCAGTCCACCAGATCGGCCTCTATCATATTCCGGCGGATGTCCCCCTCGCCCCCGGACTGAGAGGACAGGGAGCCGTTAGCCAGCACCATGCCGATGCGCCCGCCGGGGGCCAGGTGCCAGATCATGTGCTGGAGCCATGCGAAGTTGGCGTTCCCGGTAGGCGGCATCCCGTACTGCCACCGCACGTCCTCCCGCAGCTTGTCCGCACCCCAGTTGGAGAGGTTGAAGGGCGGATTCGCCATCACAAAGTCGGCCTTGAGCTGTGGGTGACAGTCGTCAAAGAAGGTGTCGGCGCTGAACTTCCCCAGGTCAGCGTCAATGCCCCGGATGGCTAGATTCATCTGTGCCAGCTTCCAGGTGGTGGGGTTGGAGTCCTGACCATAAACTGAAATGCGGTTGATGTTCCCGCTATGGTTCTCGATAAACCGAGCCGACTGGACAAACATACCGCCGCTACCGCAGCAGGGGTCATAGACCCGCCCATTGAAGGGCTGGAGCACTTCTACTAACGTCTTGACCACACACTCCGGCGTGAAGAACTCCCCGGCCAGCTTGCCCTCCTGCTCGGCGAATTTCCGCAGGCAGTACTGGTAGGCGTTCCCCAGAATATCCTTGCTGCTGCCGTGCTCTACCATCTGGAGGTTGGTAAACAGATCGACCACATCCCCCAGCCGCCGCTTGTCCAATTCCGGGCGAGCAAAGTTTTTGGGCAGAATGTCCTTCAGCTTCTTGTTTTCCTTCTCAATGGCGCGCATGGCGTCATCGATTACCTTTCCGATCTCCGGGGTGTGGGCGGCGGCGGCAATGACCTTCCATCGGGCGGATTCGGGTACGAAGAAGATGTTCTCTGACGTATACTCGTCGATGTCCTCCTCAAAGCCGTCGCCCTCGGCTACCAGCTCGTTGTATTTCGCCTCGAAACGGTCGGAGATGTATTTTAAGAAAATCAGGCCAAGTACGACAGACTTATATTCCGATGCGTCCAGATTGCCCCGCAGGACACAGGCCGCGTCCCATATCTGTTTTTCAAAGCCGCTGTTGGTTGTATTCGTCTCAGCCATCCCATTTTCTCCTCTGGTATGATTTGGTGTTTCCATTATACAGTCAAAAGCGACAAAAAGCAACCGAATGTATTGCTACCT
>NZ_CAJMXG010000470.1:0-1450 GCF_905219725.1 Oscillibacter sp. CU971 | reverse complement strand
CATCCCATAGCAAATTAAAAGACCCAAAACTGGTTTCCGCCAAAAAAACAGCCTCTTTTATGGAGAGGAGATGGATATGTCGAGATTTTCCCGTACATAGGACTTTGGAATTGTGTCGCAACAATCTAATAGTCCACTCCTCTCTCTTTTATTTTGCGCCGAAAGGAGGCCGTTTCATGGCCAGAAGCAACAAGCTGGAAAGCGGATTTCAGGACCGCCTCATTGAGACTCTGAAAAAGCTCTTCCCCGGCTGCATGGTTTTCAAGATGGACCAGCTCCAGGGCATCCCCGACTTGCTCGTGCTCTATGGCAAGAAGTGGGCCTCTTTGGAGTGCAAGCGGTCTGCGAAGGCCAAGAGGCAGCCGAACCAAGAATACTATGTTGGGAAGATGGACGAGATGTCTTTCTCTCGTTTTATCTCTCCCGAAAACAAAGAGGAGGTATTGAATGAACTTCAACAAGCATTCAAACCTTGAGGGATTACATGCCTTTCTTGGCGCAAGCAAGTACCACTGGATCAACTACAGCGAAGAAAAGGTCGTCGACGCCTATTCCAAATTCATGGCGACCGTTCGGGGCACCGAACTTCACGCCTTTGCTGCTCAGTGTATCCGCCTCGGGCAGAAACTGCCTAAATCGCAAAAGACCTTGAACATGTATGTCAACGACGCCATCGGCTTTAAGATGACGCCGGAGCAGGTGCTTTACTATTCGCCGAACTGCTTCGGGACTGCGGATGCTATTTCTTTCCGAAAGAACTTTCTCCGCATTCACGACCTGAAGACCGGCGAGGCTCCAACGCATATGGAACAGCTGATGGTGTATGCTGCACTGTTCTGTCTGGAGTACCGTGTCAAACCCAGCGAAATCGAAATGGAGCTCCGTATCTATCAGCATGACCAAATCCTGTTTCACAATCCGACAGTTGCGGATATTCTTCCCATCATGGACAAAATCGTGACATTCAGCAGAGTAATCGACAAAATCAGAGAAGAGGAGGGGTGAACCATGAACCGCATTCAGGAAGACATCCTGATGCACTATGGCGTCAAACGACGTTCTGGGCGCTATCCGTGGGGTTCCGGCGATAACCCCTACCAACATGGCGGTGACTTTCTCAGCCGGGTCGAGGAGCTTCAGCGCCTTGGCAAGTCCGAAAAAGAGATTGCCGCCGAAATTGGCCTCTCTACCACTGATTTGCGTATGCAGGTTCGCGTGGCCAAGCATGAGCGGAGAGCTCTCTTAGCTGATCGCGCCAGATCGCTGCGGGAAGACGGTAAAACCTTGGACGAGATTGCGTCTGCCCTTGGCTTTGCCAACGATTCCTCTGTCCGAGCCCTACTGAATGAGAACACGGCCAGCAATAAGAACAAGGCCCGCGCAACTGCTGAAATCCTGAAAAAAGAGCTTGCTGAAAAAGGGGCTCTCGACGTTGGCGCTGGTGTTGAGC